>JAFGPL010000102.1 GCA_016936215.1 Bacteroidales bacterium | reverse complement strand
CCCCGTAGGTGGCGTAATATCATTAAACCTTTTTATTTCAGAGGGTTTATAATTTGAAAAATATTTTAGTCGGACAGTAGTGATTTTTTATACTGCTTATTTCAATTTAGACTGAATTCATATTATGTATTGTTTCTGAAATATTTAAGATTTTAACTTAGTTTTGATATAAGTCAGTAGAACATGATAAAGATATTGAACAGGTTAGTGCCGCCAGATAACTGGAAATTCCCGGTAATAATTATGCTTGGGATATTTTCTGGTTTGGGACTATATACTGTATATATCTCCAAAGCCCCGTCGTATCTTTCAGACAACCCGAAAACATGCGTTAATTGCCATATTATGGCGCCCCAGTATGCTACATGGTCGCACAGTTCGCACCGCGAAAACACACATTGCAACGATTGCCATGTGCCTCACAACAATGTTATTAACAAATACTATTTTAAAGCCAAAGATGGCATGAGGCATGCTACCATTTTCACGTTAAGGGCCGAGCCGCAGGTAATACAAATAAAAGAAGAAGGAAGGGAAGCCGTTCACAGCAACTGCATCAGGTGTCACGATCCCCTGCTTACCGATGCAAAAATGCATCACTATGACCAGGACTTTAACAGCCAGCGCAAAGAACGGTTGTGCCAGGATTGTCACCGCGAAACGCCGCATGGCAGGGTAAACAGCCTGGCAAGCGCCCCCTGGGCAAGGACGCCCCTGCCGGAAAGCCCTGTTCCCGGATGGCTTAAAACCATGATGAAAAATGATTAATAAATCAGTAAGATGAAATCAATAACCGAACAGATCAAACAAAAACCCTGGGTTGGATGGTTGTTATTCTTTGTTACAGTCGTAATTGTATTTTTGCTGGGTTTACTGGCCTCTTCTATTGTTGAAAGGCGCGCCGAGGCAGTTTTTGCATACAAACCCCAGGTTGATTACCCCGACTGGGAGCCCAGGAATGAGAAATGGGGGAAAAATTTCCCGCGGGAATATCAATCGTATATGAAAACTGCTGATACACTCTTCAGGAGCAAATACAACGGCAGTGCGATGATTGACATGCTCGCGGAAGACCCCAGGCTGGTAGTGCTTTGGGCAGGCTATTCGTTTTCTAAAGATTATAACCAGGGCAGGGGCCATTATTATGCTGTTACCGACGTGAGAAATACCCTCAGGACTGGTGCCCCTATGGAAGGAAAACCAAGCCCGATGCCGAATACCTGCTGGACATGTAAAAGCCCCGATGTACCGCGTTTGATGTCTGAAATTGGCATTGCTGAATTTTATAAGGGCACCCTTGAAGAAAAAGGCCATGAAATCATCAACCACATAGGCTGTGCCGACTGCCATGATGCGGGTACCATGAACCTGCGTGTTTCAAGGCCCGCGCTTATTGAAGCTTTTGAACGCACAGGGAGGGATATTACCAAAGCATCACACCAGGAAATGCGCAGCCTGGTATGCGCGCAATGCCACGTGGAATACTATTTCAACAAGAATAAAACCGAAGGCGTAGATTACCTTACATTTCCGTGGGATAAAGGAAAAACCGCTGACGATATGGAAACATATTACGACAATATTGAATTCTCTGACTGGACCCATGCCCTAAGCAAAACTCCCATGCTCAAGGCCCAGCACCCCGATTATGAAATCTTTACCACGGGTGTTCATTATGAACGCGGTGTGGCATGTGCCGACTGCCATATGCCTTACAAAAGCGAGGGGGGACAAAAATTCACCGACCACCACATACAAAGCCCGCTCAACAATGTCGCCAACTCATGCCAGGTATGCCACCGAGAAGAAACCTCCAGTCTTGTCGCCGATGTTTACAGCCGGCAGGATAAGATCATCCAGAACAGGGATAAACTGGAAGAGTTACTGGTAAGGGCCCATAACGAAGCCAAAGTGGCATGGGAACTGGGCGCCAAAGAAGAACAGATGAAAGAGGTACAGAAACTCATACGTCATGCACAATGGCGTTGGGACTATGTTGCTGCAAGCCATGGCGCATCTTTTCATGCCCCGGTGGAAGCGGGACGTGTCCTGTCAACCGGGATTGCCAAAGCCGGGGAAGCGCGCTTAAAACTGGCCCGGTTGCTTGCCAGCCTCGGGCATAACGAAGAGATCCCCTACCCCGATATTTCTACAAAAGCCAGGGCACAGGCATTTATCGGCCTCGACATGGCCATGCTGAACGCCGAAAAAGACATATTCCTGAAAAACATTGTCCCCAAATGGATTGAAGAAGGCAGGAAAAGAGAAAAGGCGTGGGATAAATAAAACAAATCTGTTTACATGCTCTTATATTGAAAAGTGTTGCAGCATACAACACATGTGATTTTTTTACCCGAAATGTTACTAATTGGATTAAAAGTGTAAATTACTTTAAAATATAGTTTACTGAATAAAGCTGCCAGACAAGAAGTGAATGATTTTTTGGAAGCTTACAAATTATGATTATGCAAAATATATATTTTTTTACTCTTAATTCGCATGAGTAATAAATCTCAATAAAGATTATTTTTCGATAGTATTGTTTGTAAAGATTAAATATTTATCTAATTTGTATTAGTTATTTACGATTAATACATAATACTGAAATTATGAAATCCCTGATAAAAACGTTTTTAATCTTATCAGCTATTGGTATATTGTATCAATGCAGCAAGGACAAGGAACCTCTTTATGTTAACATTATTGACAACAATTTTTTGAATGAACTAATTAAACAAGGTATTGATATTGATGGCGACTCAGAAATAAGTCCTTCAGAAGCAGAGAGAGTCAAAACATTAAATGTATCTTTTGCCGAAGTTACTGATCTCAAGGGAATTGAAGCATTTATTAATTTGGATTCACTTGATTGTAGCGGTAATGAGCTGACTGTTTTGGATATTTCCAAAAATAAATTGTTGCTTTATTTGAATTGTTCCGATAATGATTTGTCGGAACTGGATGTTTCTAATAATGCCTTGTTGAAATATTTGAACTGTGAAATTAACAACTTAAATGTGCTTGATATAACACAAAATGTTTATCTCGAAAATTTATATTGTGGGTTTAATGAGTTATTGGAACTTTACGTTTCAAACAACATGTTATTGATAGAATTGTCATGTAGTGGAAATAAGTTAACCAATCTGGATGTTTCAGCGAATACTAACTTAAGAATACTCAGATGTGACGCAATGGAAGGCTTGAATAGTCTGGATATTTCTAATAATCTTTTATTAACTAAATTAAATTGTGGCGGCAATTACATGTCAGTACTGGATGTTTCGAAAAATGAATTATTAACAACTCTGTTTTGTAATGTTAATAGATTTACAACCCTGGATATAAGTAAAAATACTGCATTAACAAGTTTAGATTTAGGCGGTAATTTAGTAACTGAACTTGACGTTTCACAAAACAAATCCCTTGTATATCTGAATTGTGAATTCAATCATCTTTGCGAGTTAGATATATCGGAAAACACAATATTACAAGAACTTATTTGTAATAATAATGAATTAAGCAGTCTGGATATTTCCGAAAACATGGCCTTAGAAGTACTAATTTGTTCTGGCAACGAGTTGTCAATAATAGATGTTTCAAATAATCCTGCATTAAGGCGACTCGACTGTGGATGGAATCTGCTTACTAATCTGGACATTTCCAATAATACCGGATTAAGATCTCTGTCCTGTTCCGACAACAAGCTTAGTAGCTTAGATCTGTCTGCTAATACCAATCTGGAAGTCGTTCGCTGTGGTACAAACCTGTTAACAACTCTGGATATTACCAATAATTCGAATATTTTCAATTTAGATGTTAGTAACATGCCTGCACTAAACATGGTCTGTATCTGGGATATACCATCCAATGATGCCTTTTGGTCTTTATCAGATACTACAGGTAGCCCAAATGTCAGTTTTACAACTGATTGTGGCGAGTGAGAAATACTGTCAACAGTTGCGTTTTCACATTTAAAAGACTTATTTGGGGTGTTAAATGAGTGAAGATTATCAAACCTGGTTACGTTTGTCAGGAGTTTTAAACATATTTATGAAAATTGACTTGTAAAAGTGGTTGGATAATTCTTACGAAGAGCTTTCAGAACGAATACAAAAACACCTACAGGAGCTTTATTCTGATATTGTAGAATTTTCCGGCTGAAATTATTGATTTTAAAGAGCAATAAATCTTTATGAAGATTATTTAGGACAGTATTGATTGAAAATAAATTCTATTTTCAACCATGTAATCTCGCATTTGCTCCTGAGGGATATAAAGGGCAATTAGAAAGATATTATGCTACAATCAAGACCGGTTTTGATAATAATGAAAAATTATGTATGAGATTTTTATTGCAATCAAGTTTATATATAATCACTTAATTGTTAATAAGAATATTTAGAATACGGTTAGAATAATATTAACCGCAATTATTCATGCCTTTTAATAAATTGTTGATTATAGCGGTTAATCCTCCCGAAGATCGGGACAGGCTGATTTAGCTACACTTAATTTTGAGGTACGAAAAATTTAGTGTAGCTTAACCGTAGCAATAGATTGAATGAATACGGATGAATAATTCGGGTTAAACGAAATCTCATTGGAAAAAGCGAATGATTTTAAGAATTTAAAAGAAGAGAATAAAACCAGCCCATTGCAGCAAAATATAATTAATTGCGGTTTCTGTGCTGATAATCAAGGTTTATTACCTGCAACAGTCTCGGTACTTTTCGACAGGAAAGTACCCCGCATAACGCAACAAATCATATTTGCGGAACGTTTAGGCATAAGGCTGTCACTGCAGAACCTCATCCCAGGTCAGGCCTTCCTTTTTGGTAATATAATTTTTGACAACTTACCAAATAATTATATTTGTTCAGAATATATTAAACATGAAAAGGGAAGAACAACAATGGTTTGAAAGATGGCAGAATGGAGATGACAGGGCTTTTGATGCATTATTCCGGAAATTTTATAAGCCTCTTTGTTATGTGGCAGCAATTAAGACTAAGGATGTTCACAGCGCTGAGGATATAGTTCAGGATTTATTTGCAGATATATTTTCTAAAAGGGATACATTAGAAATAGTTACTTCTATCGATAAATATCTCTATGGGGCATTATTTTTTAAATGTCTCAATTTCAATAAAAAGCGAAATATTAATCATTCTCTTGATGAGCTTTCCTTTGATCCAAAAGATATAATGAGTATTCCCTCAGAAAAAATGGAAGAAATTGAACTGGAGGCCAGAATTTATGAAGCCATTGCCAGTTTACCCGATAAATGCCGTGAAATTTTTGAATTAAGCCGGTTCAAAAACAAAAAGAACCGTGAAATTGCTGATATGCTGAATATTTCAATAAAAACAGTTGAAACGCATATGGGAATTGCATTAAAAAAATTAGGAAGTATTTTTTATGAATATCTCAATATGCTGATTATAGATATTTTATATTTTTTTTCAAAAAATATTTAATATTCCATTCAGGGTAAATTACAATATTTCACACTCTACTATCAGAAGCATATGAGAAGATATCTTGAAAATATAAATTGGGACTTGCTGTCAAAAAACCTGACGGGCGATGCCAGTGAATTGGAAAAAGCGGAATTGGAAAGCTGGCTTGCACTGGATGATAAAAACAGGATGCTTTATAAAGAGCTTAAAAATCTGACAGAGAACAAGGATGCATTTAAATCAGTACAACAGCTTGATATTGAGCAGGCACTTCGTAAAGTAAAAGCATCAAATGCTAAAGTGCGTGTTATTACTTTCAGAAAACTGGCTCAAATAGCAGCAGTTTTTATTATTGTTTTAGGCCTGTCGTTTTTATTCAGGTATGACTTTTTAAATCCTGAAATAACAGTGAAAACTAAAGAAGGCGAACGAACAGAAGTACTGCTCGCCGACATGAGCAAGGTATCCGTAAATGAAAATTCGGTTTTTGTATATCCCAAAAAGTTTAAAGGCCCGGCCAGGAAGGTGAAATTGGTTGGAGAAGCCTATTTTATTGTTAATCATGACAAAACAAAACCTTTTATTGTAGAAGTAGACGAGGCATATGTTAAAGTATTGGGTACAGAATTCAATATTAAGAACCAGCATTATACCGAAGAAATTTCAGTATTGGTAACAAAGGGTAGTGTGCAATTTGGTAGTAACATAGCCAACACTGAACCCATTGTACTGAAAAAAGGAGATGCCGGCAGATATAATAAAGTAAAACAAACCCTTGATTATGAAAACAATCCCGATTTCAACAATATCGCGTGGAAGACAAAGCTCATTAAATTTGAAAATGAAACCCTGGAAAAAGTAGCCCGCGAACTTGAAGATGTTTATTTTATTGAACTTGAAATAGAAGAAGAATTGAAATCGCGCAAAATTTCGGCTACTTACGATGACCAGCCGGTTGAAATGATACTACAGATTCTTGAAGCAACACTAAATGTCAAAATAATTGAACTAAGTAAGGATAAATATAAAATTGGCAGCAAATAAGCGTTCCGGACATAAGCTATTCATAAGATTCTGGGATTAACTATTTTATTTCAAAGCAAAGTGATTGACTATGATAAAGTTAAAAACAATATGTATTGTCCTTTTGTTAGTAATGACACAGCAGCTCAAAGCACAGGATGATATCCTGGGAAAAAGAATTTCAATCGAATTAGTAAATGGCACAATAGTTGATCTATTGAATGCAATTTCAGAGAAGTACAAGATTTATTTTTCGTATGATCCTGATATACTTAGCACAGCAGAAAGGAAAGATTATAAATTTGAAAATACTCCGCTAAAAGACATATTGATTGCCGTGTTGAATGAAAATATCGCATTCAAAACTATTAATAGCCAGGTGATACTTTACCAAAAAAATACTGAAGAAATAAAAAAGCAGACCTTACGGGGTACAGTAATTGATAAGGATACCCGCTCACCTGTGATAGGTGCCGCAATCGTTATAAAAAATACCGAACCTTTGAAAGGTACCATTACAGATCAGGACGGCAATTATTCAATCAAAAATGTCCCGGTTGGCCGGCAAACCCTTTATGTAAGTTCAATAGGCTATAAACCTGTTAATCTTGACAACATTATGTTGTTAAGCGCTAAAGAAAAAATACTAACAATTGAAATGGAAGAATCGGTCAGCGATATTGAAGAGGTGATTGTGTACGCCTATGCACGAAAGGAAGATGCCCTGAATGAGATGGCAACCGTTGGCGCCCGCTCCTTTTCTGTTGAAGAAACCGAAAAGTATGCAGGCAGCTGGGGCGATCCGTCGCGCATGGCCATAAATTTTGCCGGGGTGGTTATGGCAGGGGATGAGCGAAACGACATTGTGATCAGGGGAAATTCTCCGTCGGCGTTAATCTGGCAATTGGAAGGGCTGCCCATTCCAAGTCCTAAT
>JAFGPL010000008.1 GCA_016936215.1 Bacteroidales bacterium | reverse complement strand
TTATTTTTTTTGGTGCATGATTTTCTTGTTCTGAAGGGGGTGGGAATTCAGATTACCCTGACTGGGGAATATGATTACCCTGGACACTTATATTAAAGGAGTAGGAAATCCTACCATAGATAAACTTTCAATCAGAAGTATTCATGTAAATATTTGCACTTTAGAAGAACAAGAATTAGTTGTACGAGAAATAGAATCCCGCTTATCAGTCTGTGACAATATTCAACTAACAGTTGATGAAGCCTTAACTAAATCAGAAGCCCTTCGACAAAGCATCCTGAAAAAAGCCTTTGAAGGAAAGCTTTTAAACAAACAGGAACTTGAAGCTTGCAAAACTCAAGCAGATTGGGAGCCAGCGGAAAAGCTTTTAGAACGAATCAAAAAAGAAAAAACTGTAACTTCTAAAACTGATTCTGTACAACCTGATGTCAAGCCGGAAAAAATATCAACTGACAAACAAGCAGGTGTTATAGCTAAAATTATAAAACTCCACAATGAAAACCCGGAACACCTGGATAAATTGAATCATGTGAAATGCGAAAAGATAGTTCACCTTGTGGAATATCATCTTCATATTCCCCTTGGAAGAAAACCGGTAAAAGATGCAGCAGGACCGGATGATTATCGGCATTTAAAAAAAGTTGAACACAGAGCCAAAATGGCTGGTTATTTTAGGGTCAAAAAACTAAATATAGGACACACCTACCTTGCATCAAGAAATATATCAAAAGCTGTATCCAGGCTTGAACAGGATTTGAATAAAAACCAAATACAAAAACTGAATAATTTATTAAAGCTCTTTCTAAAACTTGAACTGGAACAAGCGGAAATTGTTGCAACCCTTTATGCTGCATGGAACAATCTTTTAATCGATAACAAGAAACCGACTGACGAAGAAATCGTCTATGAAGCACGTGAGAATTGGTCCAAACGAAAATTAAGAATTAAAAGAGAGCGATTTTTTAAAGCCTTAAAGTGGATGGAAAAAAAGGATGTTAATTTGATACCCACAGGATACGGTCAAAAGGTTTTAAAGAAAAAGAAAGCAGGAACAAAGAAATGAGTAATGAAGCCAGTATAATATCAAAGGTATGGAGTCTTGCTAATGTACTCCGTGACGATGGTGTCGGATACGGTGATTATCTTGAACAGATCACCTATCTGCTTTTTTTAAAAATGGCAGAGGAAATGAGTAAACCGCCCTATTCTAAAAAGATTACCCTTCCACGATTAAAGGATGTTAGTGGAAAAGAAATTAAAAATGGTGAAATCTGTAATTGGGAAAACCTGAGTTCTAAAAATGGTGCAGAACTTGAATCCTTTTACAGCCAATTACTTAGAACCCTATCGACGGAAAAAGGTATGTTAGGACAGATTTTTACAAAGTCCCAGAATAAAATACAAGACCCGGCAAAACTCTTAAAAGTAATCGATTTAATCGATAAAGAGCAATGGACCATGATGGGAGCAGACCTCAAAGGGAAAATCTATGAAGGCCTTCTTGAAAAGAACGCGGAAGATACAAAAAGCGGGGCCGGACAGTATTTTACCCCAAGAGCCTTGATAAAAGCGATGGTTGAATGTGTCCGCCCTGAACCGATGCATACTATTTGCGACCCGGCTTGCGGTACAGGCGGTTTCTTTTTAGCTTCATACGATTTTATAGTGAATAACAACAAGCTCAATAAAGAACAAAAGGAATTTTTGAAAAATAAAACCTTTTATGGAAATGAAATTGTCGCCAACACACGGCGAATGTGTTTGATGAATATGTTTTTGCATAATATCGGAGAAATTGATGGTGAATCGTTTATATCATCAGCAGATGCCCTTATATCAGACGAAGGCACCCGGTATGATTATGTAGTAGCCAATCCACCCTTTGGTAAAAAAAGCAGTATGACTTTTACGAATGAGGAAGGAGAACAGGAAAAAGAAGACCTTGTGTATAACCGTCAGGATTTCTGGGCCACAACCTCAAACAAGCAGCTTAATTTTTTGCAGCACATCAGAACCCTGTTAAAAACAACAGGACAGGCAGCAGTCGTTTTGCCGGATAATGTGTTATTTGAAGGGGGTGCAGGTGAGACCGTTAGAAAAGAATTACTGAAAACGACAGAACTCCATACGATTTTACGGCTACCTACAGGAGTATTTTATAAACAGGGAGTAAAAGCAAATGTTCTCTTTTTTGATAATAGACCTGCATCTAAAGAAGGCTGGACAAAAGAAATATGGTTTTACGATTACCGGACTAATATTCACCACACCTTAAAAAAAGACCCTATGAAATTGGAAGATTTGAAGGATTTTATTAAATGTTTTAATCCGGAAAACAGGTCTAAAAGAAAAGAAACATGGTCTACGAAAAACACGGAAGGAAGATGGCGGAAATATAGGTATGAAGAAATACTGGAACGGGATAAAACCAGTCTGGATATTTTCTGGTTAAAGGATAAAAGCCTTGCCGATCTGGACAACCTGCCTGATCCTGATATTTTAGCGAACGAGATTATCGAAGACCTTGAAGCCGGGCTGGAGAATTTCAGGGAATTGATGGCGACGATTAATGGCGGGGAGGGAGGGTGAGTAAAAGAAAAATAATGAAAAATCAAGATGCTTAAAAATTATGAAACCGGGTTATTTTTTTTAACGGTTCCATTCGTAAATGATGCCGGACTGAATAGAAATAAAAGGTTCCGGAGGAAGGCGACCGGCCGGGTCAAGTAAAAACACCAACGGGCAAGGAGCGTCAGCCGTTATATGAAAGACATAAGCCGCCTGACAAACAACGAGGCCCTCATCCAACCCCTCGTCGACAAAATCCTCTCCGAAATCGAACAGGGCCGCATTCGGGCGATGGGGGCGGTCGAAAGCGAAAAGACAATCACCTACTGGAAGATAGGACGGCACATCCACGACCACCTCCTCAACCACCTTAAACGGGCAGACTACGGCAGCTATCTTTTTACGGAACTAGCGAAGCGGATAGGGATCGGCACACGGACATTGTACTGGGCGGTACAGCTCTACGAAACGTTCCCTGAGATTGTGAACTCAAGTTCACAATTGACATGGACGCATTTCAGGATATTGCTTCGAATAAAGGATGAAAACCTGCGAAACGCGTATATAGAGAAGGTGATAGAGGAAAAACTGACCGTAAAAGAACTTATCGATGTGCTTAAAGAAGAAAGGATCATCATCGACAACGGCGGCAGCACGAATGCGAACCTCGAAGGGAAACGGGGGTATCCGTACACGTTTCAAATAAAGAGGCTTTTCGACAATAACGGTCTCTATGTGGACCAGGGGTTCCATATCTATAAAAAACTGAACGAAAAAGAAAAGGAACAATTAAACGAAGACGATATTGTCATCTATTCAGGGAAAACGGACGGATACACCTTGAAGACTGTCAATAACAGGATACAGCCGGTATTGTATTCATACAAAGCCGCCGTCAATGAAATAATAGACGGCGACACGATCAATGTGACAATCGATATCGGATTTGAAAACTACACGCAACAGAAGATAAGGATGCGAGGCATCAACGCGGAAGACCTGTATTCGGAGAAAGGCAGAAAGGCGAGAGATTTCGTCGTATCAAAACTGGTACCATGTGACTTCATTATCATAAGAACATACTGGCGGGACAAATACAACCGGTACCTCGCGGATATCTATTATAATAAGGAAGAAAACGATATAAAAAAGGCGGCCGACGAGGGGAAGTATCTGAACCGTGAAATGCTCGATAACGGCCTGGCGGTGATCTACCGGTTGTGAAAGAGGTGAGGAAATATCTATTATAAAGGAAGAGAAAGACAAACCGCGGATGAACGCGGATGGGAGCGGATTGTACATGATGGGAGTGATAGTAAAAGACGGAGAAGTGCAGGCTGGATAGTATACAGCGGTGAGAATATTTTTATTTATTGTGATATAAGGAAGTACATTGTCATTTTACATCGTAAAAACAATAAAAAGAAAAAAAATATT
>JAFGPL010000101.1 GCA_016936215.1 Bacteroidales bacterium | reverse complement strand
GGATGTAACCGCTCCGCTCTCACATGAACTTTTTTAATCATGCTTGTTTTTGAAATTTTTGATTAAAAAAGTTCATGTTCGTTTCATCATTCGTTCTTCTTATTCCGGTTTGGCATCATTGGCCGATGTCGCGTACAATCCAAGCAAACATCCTGTAAACCCGCCAGCAACATTTGTTGAGAGGATATCGCCCGATACAGTGCCCCCAAGATTTATAAAATTTGTACCATCGGTCGAATAACTGAATTCGTAATTGTCTCCCATTGCTTTTACCTGCAGTCGGACAGGATTCTTAAGGTCAATTCCGATGCCGGCAATAATTTTTGATTGTGCTTTTGCAGTCCGTTCCAGCAACAGGTAATACGCATCTGCTTTCTTAGTAATGCCAAATACGTAGTTGAACTTTTCGCTTTGAAGACAGGTAATACCTGCCAGGTCATTCTCTGATTGAGGCTTATAATCTATTGTTACGGCGAAAGTGAAATGATTATGCTGCTGACGGTAAAAAACTGCAGAAGTGGGTTTAACCTCCTTTATATTTACTTTGAATGGACTGATTACCAATCCTTTTTTGCTTATTGAAATAAAATTTTCACGGGGGCCTCTCAATCCTATCCAGCGATAATCAAGCATTTCAGATGTAAAATTATCGGTAAATGTGAAGTTGCCATTGGGGAAGAAACCATCTTCACCGGTTTTATTTTCTGTAATCCCTTCAGGTATTTTTAGTTTAGGCTCTAAAGGTATCAGGCCGTTTTCAAAAACAGGAAACTCACCGCTCCAGTCAACCGGCAAAATAAAAGTTTCACGCCCCGTATTCACCCTGTCCTTCTCATTAGGGCGTACAGCAAGAAAAACGCCATAATATTTTCCATCGGGCCCTTGTACCAGATCGGCATGGCCGGCCCAATCCACCTTATTTTCCCTTTTTTCAAAAAGATACCTCTGACTTAAGATAGGATTGCCGGGGGCCGGTTTATAAGGCCCTTTGGGATTGTCGCTAATAAAAATCACTTCGCTATGCCAGCCGCCGGTTCCACCTTCGGCGCACATTAAATAATAACGGTTTTTCATTTTGTAGATATGCGGGGCCTCAATCCAGATTGGTTTTTTGGAAATATCCACACCCCCGTCTACAATGACTTTGTCTGTACCAGGGACCACCCTATCTTTTTCTGTATCATACTCCCAGACTTTAATTACACGGTGCCCGTTATACAGCTCTTTTCCGGAGTCGGGGGCATCATTGTGAACAACATATCCTTTGCCGTCATCGTCGAAGAACAGAGAGGGATCTATGCCACTAAATTCCAGCCTTATGGGATCGCTCCAACCTTTAAACGGGTCTTTTGTCTTAACAACCATATTTCCGATATCTTCGGCAAATTGGGTTGTGATCATATAGAAATAATCATTATGAGGATTATAAATAACCTGGGGGGCATATATTCCTTCGCTAATGCCGCTATGCGTAACTTTAAGCTGTGACGGCCTGTCCAGTACATGACCGATTTGCTTCCAGTTCACCAAATCTTTCGAATGAAAAACGGGCACCCCCGGAAACATCGCAAACGAAGAACATACCAGGTAGTAATCATCACCTTTTCGGGTTATGCTGGGGTCTGGATAGCAACCCTGCAAAACGGGATTGTAAAACTCACCCGGTTTCAACGGATAGTTATGATACACCGGGTCGTCTCCCTGATAAACAAACTGAGAAAATACAGGGGCAGCGGCGGTTTTTTTATCTTCGGGATTATGGCCGCCAATTGATGGTGCAAATGACAACACAGTCAACAATAAAGTGACCAGGACTAATTTTCTTCTTTTTAACATATTCGGCGTATAAAAATTAATATTTGTTTTGACTAATGGTTATTATAAAAGTAAATATTCGAAACTGTTTAAGTGACCGGCCATATATTCATTTCCTGGTAGCTTCTGTCATCAGGGTTTATCTTCTGCCTACAGAAAATGAATGTGATGTTTATCTGACATTTTTCACAACGAACCCATAGGTTTGAAATTGAAATAAACAGTTTCAATTCTGCCGTCTATGGTATCACGGGAAAAATGTCAAATCTTAACGGAGCAGGCATTATTGAATTTTTGGAGCATCTGGTAATACCATTTATAAATATCGCAATAATTACGAAAATTTCTCTAAACAATTTTATAATAATAGTCTGCTTTTATTTCGTGATACTTTTTTCTGAAATACCAACCGGATAAAAATAGCTTTAATTCTTTGTGAGGAGTATAAAATATCTTTCAAATGTTATAAAATTTCTATCATAGGAGGATGGTTAAATGTATAATCTGCCATATGCATACAGGGTATCAAAAAAGAGCTTTTAATTCATAATTGGTTTTGTTTCAGAAGAGTATTTTCATTAATCTGTCTGTGCATCTGTTGCAGGTTATTTAAGGTTCTCCGGGAAGCATTTATTGACAAAGCGATAATTATAACTATTGGCTTTGTTAATATAAAAAGATTGACAATTAAAATAAATTTTGAATCAACCCAAATGGTACCTTCAAAAAAAATAACCTGTTAAAAATAATTGTTACCGTGTTAAATGGTTATAGTTATTCAGACCTAATTGATATTATGTGACAGGCATTTCTAATTAATAATCCAGATCACTTTTATCAAATAATGAAAAACAAAAAGACCCAGGTTTACCTGCCTTAGCTGTCAGAACGGCGCACAAAGCAGTTTTTGATTATCAAAAGTTTGAATGAGTTGGGTGCTGAAATATTGAAAAAGAACCTGTTTTTTTATTTTTGTAAAAAAATATGATGAAACAAATAGTATTAAATATTCCGGACAATAAATACCTTTTCTTTATGGAACTGGTAAAAAGCCTTGGTTTTGTTAAAGTGCCAGAAGAAATTAAGTTGGACAAAAAACAAAAAGAGTTTGTGGAAGGGACTAAAAATTCTCTCGAACAGGTAGAACGGCATTTGAAAGGCGAGATAAAGTTAAAAACCGCTGACCAGTTGTACAATGAGCTTTAATGTAATCGTCACCACGGGTTTTAAAAAACATGCCAAACGCATTGGTAAAAAACATCGTTCTCTTAAAGCCGACATTGAAGCCCTTGTTGTTTCCCTTGAACAAAACCCATAGCAAGGCGAACCATTAGGCCAGAACTGTTTTAAAGTACGTATGGCCATTACCGGCAAAGGTAAAGGTAAAAGCAGCGGTTCACGCGTTATTAACTGTGTTAAGGTTGTTGACCAAGATGTTTACCTGCTTGTCATTTACGATAAATCCGATAAGGAAAATATTTCTGACAAAGAACTCGATGAACTACTTCTATTGACCGGGTTGCTGTAAAAAACAAAAAAGCACCAGCGGACGCTGGCGCTAGTTTTTGTTTTTTATAAGCTTGGACTATTGGGGGCTAGTTTTTGTTTTTCCCATACAGCCTTGGACTATTCAGAGGGGCTGGTTTTTGTCTCTTACAGTCTTGGGTTATTTGAGGGACTTCTATGATATAATTCTTATACTAAAAAAATTTACCATATAATATTTTATTTCTTATTCTTGTTCTTAAAAATTCTCCAAGTAGCACTATGAAAACAAGTATAATTAAAGATTCTAATTCTATTCTTGGGGTAACTGTATAAATATAAAGAATTAAAAACAAGAGGGCAACAAATGGGAAAATTCCATATTTATATTTAAAAATAATGCTATCATTTTCCTTATTTTTTCTTTTTAGGTATAGAATGGAAGAATAAATTATTTCTATGATTAGTATAGGGATACTAATTATTAAAAACCATTTAATAGAAAATTTTAATATTTCATTTAATTCAATTGAGGTATTCAAATTAAATATAATTTGTACAGAAAAAATTAATGGTATGTATAAAAAAAATGAAAAGAAATTTATAAAAAATGATTTCATTTGTTTTTTATTATAGTTAGCTTATTTAAATAATTCTGATATAAGATAATACCTTGCTGAATTTGAAATTTATCTCTGCCACTATCAGTTCCTAATTTACCCCATTAGTTAATTTCGGCAGCTGTTGTTAAAGTTGATTTAGACAATCCAATTGCAGAACCAGCACTCCCATATAGTAAATTACCATAGTCATCATATCTGGCTAACCTTCCATTGTACCATGACCATTCTCCGATTCTCTTTGGATGATATAGATGCTGTTTTATATCTAATGGTTGATTATCATCAAAATATTGATCTTCATAATCCCTTTTTAAAGCTGCCTCATTACCTGAAACAGAATAATCATTTCCCTCGATTTTTGCTTTTTCAAGCTCAAACTGATCAGTAACTTGATTTAATAAAGCATTAAATGATTCTGTTTGATCTTTTAAAGCTGACCAGATAACGGGATCGCCTTTTTTATTTGGTGTCCCACCCGATTCACCATTAATATTAAGAGCATAAAATAACTGCTTACTTTTTTTCCAAGCTTTTTCACTTGCCTTATTTTTATTAGTTACAAAAACATAATCCTCCCCTCCTTCTTTTGTATCTATTAATTCGCCAGATTTGGAATTGACTAAAATTGTATCTAATCCTAAAGGATCAATTGAATGTATGGGATTATTATAAGCATAAGGAGTATTATCGTAATGCCCCATTTCAGCCATTAGATCTATGCTATTCCTCCTCCCCAGCTGCGCATCATACATCCTTGCCCCGTATACGTATCAGTTGAGGTCAACTTTATTGCCGGCATGCACCAGGGTAAGGTTTTCCTTACCGTTATACCGGTACTTATTACTGTATGTCTCACCGGTGCTTTCGCCAAGTAACATTCCGAATGGGGGAGGTGTTTTCTTTAAAACAGCGTCTTTTATTCAAAATACTTTATATACCAGTTATTCTCATCGAGCAGGTAGTTGTATATCTGTTCACGTTTGCCGGCAGGGTATTTCGAAGACACAATATTTGCAAGGAATGAGGGGTCGTTCCTTCTTTTGGCAACCCGCATCAGGTCGTAAAATCGTTCACCTTCATAAGCAAGTTCGCGGGCACGCTCGTCAAGTATTTGTTCTTCAAGATATTTTTGCTTTGCGGGAAAATTTCCACTATAATCTGTATAACCGGTAATTTCATTTGTATAAGGGTCATGCTTATAAATGATATTATTGATTTTTACAGCATCGGCATCATTTCCTAATCCTACTCTACCCCTAACGCCACGTTGTTCCCTGTTGGCTGAAATATCATAATTGCTCCCGTCATTTACCAAGCCAAGGGCAACAGTGGTATTGGTGCGAATAATGCCGTTTTGCTCCCATGCATAATAGGTATAGATTTCTGCCATATACAAATGGATAGAGGCTGCACGATAAATAATGTAATTGGCGTCATGATCATATTGGTTTTGGCCGATTGAGTACTTAATAACAATGGTATCAGCACCTTCCATTATGATCCTTGAATTACGATCGTCACCTTCTGCCCTCAGGGTGAGCATATTTTCATAATCAGATGAAGGTAATATTCCTCCATTTTTTATGTAAAGATAGGATGATCCAAATCCCCTGTAAAAATCACTTGGTACTCCTGCAAAAGACATTTCTGTAAGACCCGGATTAGATAAGTTTTCATCTAAAACCTGATATCGCCAAACAGTTTCCCAAATATTAATTGCCCTGTGTGTAGGCTTAAGCATATACTTAGCCGGGGCAAACGGTTCAAAAAATTCCTGCAACCTGTTTTGCTGAAAATTTGCCTTGTTAAACCATATTGTATAGATATGTTCCCGGTTATCTATTCCGGTAAAGATAGTTCCCCAACTGCCATACGAAAAACTGTTGTCAAGCTGATATCTTCTGTTTTCAGTACTATTGAAAATGACATTTCCGAAATATGCAGAAGCTTTTGCCAGGTTTCCCTGTGTTAAATACATTTGTCCCAGCAACGCAGATGCTGCCCAATTATTCCAAATGGTTACCTCCCAGGTGTCATCGTTGTTGTTAATATAATGATTCACCCCAACAGCTTTCATTTCTTTTTCAAGTTGATTTGTAAACACATCAATCATCAAAGGTAAATCAAAGTATTTCTTTTCAAGCGTAACAGGCTGATTATAAATCGTATCATTGTAATATCCGTCTTTTGAAAAATTTATATAAACATCATCAATATACTCACCGGGGGAGTTAATGTATTCTTCAATTTCCTCAATTGTAACGAGCGATTCGTGGATGTACGGAACCTTACCGTAAATCCTTACTGCATTAAAATATGCCCAGGCCCTCATGCAAAGCGCCTCACCATATAACCTGTCGTAATTGGTAACAGGTACTTCAGGATCGAGAACCTCCGGATGGTTGGTTTCAAGTATCCTGAGAAAATTGTTGCAGGCAGCAATTAATTTGAAAAAATTGGTTGGTGATGCGTATTTGTTCTCTTTTGAAACATTGAAATTGTATATTTCCACCATATCCGCATCGGCATTTGGTGTTATGGTGAGAAGATCTGCCCGCAGTTCACCAAGAATAAGCAACTGTTCAACCAATTGTTGCTGCAGGCCATACATTCCCATGGCAACTGCGCGGTATTCGTACCAGTCGTCATACAATTTGTCTTCGGTGATGCTAAGGTCCTGCTGCGGGTCAAAAAAGTCTTCGCATGAAACAATAAACCATGCAAAAAACAATATCCCGGTAAACCTGAACAAATGCTTTATAGGAGTGTGTAACTTTATCATAGCTAAAAATATTTATAATCCGATTTTTATACCTGCAATAAATTGTCTTGTCTGCGGACATTGCCCGTAATCAATACCCTGATATATCTGTATTTGAGAATAGGCAAACTCAGGATCGTAACCCAGATAATTGGTAAAAGTAAACAGGTTATTTGCCGAAACATAAAATTCGGCGTTTCTGAACACAAGAAACTTTTCCGGGATTCTGTAACTCAGGGAAATATTCTTAACCCTGAGGTAAGAACCATCTTCTATCCAACGGGTTGAAAATGCTGTATTGCCTTGTGCATCGTCCCAAAGGGCCCGTGGAATGTTCGTTACCTGTCCATCATACTGCCATCTGTTCAATACAACACGGCTCTGATTCTCCAGACCGGTCATGCTTTCATTTTTATATCTTACATAATTGAATATCTCGTTGCCGAAAGAAAATTGCAGGGCAGCGCTCAAAGTCCATCTTTTATATGAAAATGTATTTACAAGTCCGCCAAAATAATCGGGAATCGGCGATCCGATAGAGGTTTTGTCAAAATCATTGATAATCCCATCTGGAACCCCTGCCGGCCCTGATATGTCTTCGTATATTGCATCCCCGGCCCTGAAAGGCATATCACGGTCGTTGACAAGATTTGCTGCATTGGCATCTTCCTGCGTGGCAAAAACCCCTTTAAAAATATATCCATAAAAGCTGTTAACAGGAGAACCGACAGCATTCACCAGTTCAGCCCCCTCAATTTCAGTCACCAGTTTGTTGCCTTTCATTTCGGTAATTTCATTGCTGAAAGTGGTAAAGCTGGCCATAACATCCCATTTGAATGACTGAATGTCAAATACCCTTAGGAACAGGCTGGCTTCGATACCGTTGTTCTTTAACTGGCCTGCATTCTCTGCACGCAGGTTGTATCCCAGGTATGCTTCCACCGGGGTATATATCAGCAGGTTTTTTGTATTGGAAGTGAAATAATCTAAGCCCGCGGTAACCCTGTTTCCCCAAAGTGATAAGTCAAGTCCGGCATTAACCTGTTGGGTGGTTTCATAGGTGAGATTTCCATTTGGCAAAACAGCAGGATAGAGGCCCACGGTTTCACGAAACTTAACTGCCTGGTAATAGTTGGTTGCTGTAGATTCACCAATATCATCATTGCCTGTTTTCCCCGTTGTAACCCTAAGTTTGAGTTCTTCAAGCCAGGAAACATTTTTCAGGAACGGTTCATTGGAAATCCTCCAGGCTATTCCGGCGGAATAGAACAATCCAAAGGGATAGGATGCCAGTTTGAGCGTATTGTCAGCATTTTTACCCACCCTTGATGAACCATCCATTGAAATACTTGCAGACGCAAGGTATTTGTCTTTATATGAATAGAAAACATTTTCATAGACCGACATCCAGTTCCAACTCCTGTTTTGTCCCCCAATTTCCCTGAGGTTATTCTGACCATCCTGTAAGTTGCGGTACTGGTCATTTTGGTGGGCATTTTTTGTTAAACCCCAGTCGAGTTCAAACCGGTTGGTCTGAACATTTATCCCTGTATTGGATGAAACATGATGAAATGGCCCGTAATTTTTTTCAAACCTCAGAAAAGTGTTGCTGTATATTGATTTCAGGTCATTGTTGGTACCTTTTGCAACATTAATTGCTTCATCTTCATAATAGTGCTCCATACCATGGTTGGGCATGAAAATCTGCTCTTTCAGCATACCATAAGTAAGACTGAATTTGCTGTTCAAGGTGAGGTTTTTGTTCAGTGAAGCTTCGACATTTGCCATAGCCACAAAACCCACGTTGTTATTTTTTGCCTCGTAGTTGTCGTTAACAGCAAGCGGATTACTCACTCCTATATCATCCACTTCGGCAATAAGCGATGTAAGGTTACCATCAACATCATACTGATAGGGATTGAGCAGGGGTGATTTTCCCAAAGCTGTCCTGATTGGGCTTGTTTCTTTCACTGTAGCAGCTTCTTTTAACTGTGCAGTATTATAATGCAGTGAAACGCCAGCATTCATCCTCAGCCACCTGAAAATATTCAGACGGCTCACAAACCTCAGGTTATATCCCTGGTAACCGGTGTTCTTAATAATACCCTTGTTATTGAGGTAACCAAAAGAAAGACCATACCTGGCAATCTCATCACCGCCTTTAACATTTAAATTGATATGGTTGAAAGATGCATTTCTGAAAATCAATTGCTGCCAGTCAGTATTATGCTGGTAGTCAATATAGCCGTCATCTTCGGGTGTAAAGAAAAGTGAAGGATACCTGTATAGGATTTCTTCTTCCATCATACCCGAGGAATAAAGCATTTCATTCATCAGTGTTTTATGCTGGCCTGCATCAAGCTGGGGGATAAGCCTTTCGGGGGATAATGAAAGTCCGCTCCGAAGGTCAAGTTCAATAGTAGTTTCGGTAACACTGGGATCGAGTGTTTCGATAAGCACCAATCCGTTAGAACCTTTTGAACCATAGGTAGAAGCAATTAAAGGGTCTTTAACAACGGTAAGTGAAGATACATCAAAAGGATTAATGGCAACAAGCGGATTATAGTCATATCCCTGAAGATTAGACCCGAATGTATTGAAAGGTGTAACGGGGATACCATCTACGACATATAACGGACTGCTCGAAGCATTGATAGAATGAACCCCCCTGATACTTGTAACAGCACCGCTTGAAGGCATCCCAGACCTGTTAACAACCATTGTGCCTGCCGTTTTACCCTGCATAAACTGCTCGATGGATACCGCAGGTGACAGGTGTATGCCTGAAGTATTAACTTCTGTAAAAGATGAAATAAAATTCTTCTTATCAATCTGTTGCGAAAGTATCGAGAGTTTATCATTGCCCGCTGCAAGGTTCAAGGGTGTAAGGTAAATCTTTAGTTCTGTTCGCTGGTTTAAGAATACCCTTTTGGTTTTAAAACCTCCGGTTGGCGAAACAGTAATCCAGTCATCACCTGTTGCAGATTTTAAGGTAAATTCGCCTGTTTCGTTTGTAAACACAGGAAGCTCTGATGAACCTTCAATGCTTACAGTAACATTGGCGAGTGGTTTTCCTGTCTCGGATAAAACAACACCTTTTATCATTAGTGAATCCTGTGCATCAGCAGTATAAACTGCCGTCATCAACAAGCAAACAAACAAAGCAAGTTTTATAATTTTTTTTGACATTATACCGGTTGTCTTGAAGCTTCGGTTTTTTATATTCAGATAGTTTCTCATTTCTGGTTATTATCAGATTAAATATTATTAGTTGTAGGGTATCAGGTCAATATAATCAATAGCTAAACCGCTGTTTATCAGGGTACTGTTACTATATCCTATATATTCAAATTTTACTTTTGTAACACCGTACTCGGTAAGGTTCTCCACCCAGCAATCAAACCTGTTATAAGCGCCTTCGGGAAAATATCTTTTGCCTGTGACACTCCAGTAAGCCCCACGGTTCAGGGTATAATCGTAGTAATCTATTGTTTTAACCAACTGATCGTTCATGTAAATATTGTATTTTCCACCCATGTACATATGCGTGCGGACCACCATCAGATATTTACGCGGAAAGACATAGTCAATATTGAACTCAACTGTAAATGAGCCGGTATAATTTTTTGTAAATGCCACTCTCAGGATTGAATCGTTGGAAGCAGTACCCAATATCAACTCCTGCAAGGGTTGAAAAGAAACAGTACTTGAAACATCCACATCTTCATTCCAGGCATATTTATTGATACCCACATCCCTTAAAAGATATTCACCTTCCATTCTTAACGGACTGTTATATAAGGTATCGGGCACGACAAAGTTCGCATAATTATAAGCATACCCGTTGCTGCACAAAGCCTTTTCTACCGGTTGGTACTCAATATCAATGCTATCCCCAAGGATATTTTTCAACCTGATGGTATCACCCCTGCCAGGCCTTGGCAGGAAAGCGCTTTCTTCGAGCATATTGTCAAATATTCCATATTCGAGCAGGTATGGAATAAGAATATCATTCTGCCACTCAAGCGGAATATCTTTGTAGTCCTGAAAATTAGGCCCCAGCGATTGTGCCATGGCTGTTAAACCATTGTTATAGTCTTCTTCCTTCGGAAAAACAAATGTGGCTGTATTGTACCTTAATTCCTCGCTTACAGGAAATACCATAGCTTCGAAAAGGTTAAACTCTATTGCAACCGTATCGTATATTGTATTGCCAAATTCGTCAAATCCAAGCGGCCTGCTCAATTCCTTATCAATAATGGTTGAATCGTAACTGTCAATAAAATCTTTCAATATCGGGTTGCTTTCTTCAAAATACTCATATAGATTTGGTTTGGGCAACGCTACTTTTTCCAATACATAATATTTGCCATTCACATATAAAGGACTCTCGTATTTAAAATTGATTTCATCCAGGGTTGCTTGCAGCCCGTCATTCTCAAAGAGCGCAAATTTTTCACCCAAAGTCTGAATACGTCTTTTACCGTTGATATGGTTTGACTGGATAAAATGAGCCGAAATATGATAATTCAGCAACCTGGCCGAAACAACAGCCGTATCAAGAAATCCTGTAAATGCCTCATTGTCGGGGACAAAAATTGTGTATGGCTGGTCAGTAAGAAAAAGTGTATCAAATTGCAAATCTTTAACATACTGGACAAACAATGAAAGATTGTTGTCGTTCTGAATCGCCTGCCATACATTCATATCAATTGTTTCCGGCACTGTGTTGTAATGTTCGTCCCATTCGTTTTTACAGCCAAACAGAACGAAGAATACAATCAAACCTGTAATTATAATTTTGTAATTCATGTTATTTGCTTTTTACAATGGTTCAAAACGTATATAATCCCAAATGAAAATACCCGGGATGCGGGACCTTATTTCAACGGTATGTGCTTCATATTTTAAAAAGTTTACCGAACCGATCTCGAATTCAAAAAAAGGATTTGATGATGAGCCTCCGGTTGTCAGGTCAACCAATCCTCCAACCTTTTTCCCGTCTATATATACCTCGATAAGCGCATTCAAATAATAAAATGCATCTGCATACAGAAGCACGGTATAATTACCCTGAACAATTTTGGGTATTGTATATGAGATGGTAAAATCACCGTTCAAATAAAGGTAATCAGCGCTCCAGGCAGGGCTTTCATTATTGCCGGTCTCAACAAATATCAGGTCAGGGCCGGTCCATTTAACAACCTGTAATGCAGTTGGGTCTTCTACGAGGTATTCTCCCGGTTCGAGACGATATTCATTAAAGAGGGGCTCATTGTAGAATTCAAAAACCTGGTTAGCACGTGAAGGGGTTTTCTGAAACATGACCCTGTCAATAAAATGAATTACACCGCTCTGTGTAAGCACATTGCTTGCATCGTAATCAAAACTTATATAATTAATAATGGTGGTATCGGGAGTATTGATAATTGTATCGAAAATCTCTTTTCCCTTATTGATAGCAATGTCAAGGCCCAATCCGTCAATGTTCAAAGGTACAGCGGAATAGGTAGTGTAGTTGGTATTATTGTCAACAAAATCATCCATAAACATGGTTTCGGTAAGTTGATGGTAAGATACAAAACCATATAACGGGTTAAGGTTACTGGCATAATCTGTCCTGTCTGGGCTTACGAGGTTGATAAGGTCTTGAATGGAGGCAATACCTCTCTTGTTAAAGACCGAGTCGTGCTCAACAAGCAGCGTAAAGGGCCTGAAAGCGATGTCTTCAACCTCCTTCATGTTCAGGTCGAATACCTCTTTTAAACCGGTTGTATCAACAGCAGCCTTGAAAATCGAATATCCGGGATTAAGTTCAAGCCAGTTATACGTTGTATAAACCACAGGCTTAAGCATATTACTTATAACATGTATATATCCGTTGGAGAGTTCAATATTCGGCTGAATAACAGGTGCTTCATTGTTGATTTTATAATAAGAGGTATCCTGTTCAATAACAAAACCCACTGTAAGAAAGTCTTCAGAAAGCGTGTATTCAGGTAATGCTCCAAATGGGAAACTATTAGACTCAATACCCATGTTGACAATATGATATCTGCATAGGACCCTCACATAGGTTTCATCTGCAAGCAAATCCTGTAAGGTGTTATATTGAGGGTTTTGGGCAATAAACTCGTCTACAGCGCTGTTGGTCGGAAGAAACAGGGTGTACCCAATTCCATTGGGATTATATGCCGTTAGTGTCTTATCAATACCCCCTTTTTCAAGGATGCTGAGAAAACTGGAGTAATTATCTTTGTTTTCTGTAATGTAATCGTAGATTGTTAATTTTTCCTGATCTTCAAAACCGGCCTCAACAACGGGTTCCTTACAGGAAGATGAGAAGAGGCAGGATAAAACCAGTAAACCGTATATTTTTATCAGATCTTTCATTTGTTAAAAGTTATAATAAGGATTCTGCACCAGGTTTTTATTTCGTTCAATTTCAGATTCGTATATCGGCAGGTACCAGCCCAACGGATTGGTTAATTTGGCAGCCAGAACACGTTTTTGTGTTGACGGAACATTGGCAACGATAACCTCAATCAGTTTGCTTTTACGGCTGTAGTTATTCCGCCTGCCCATTCTCAGCAGGTCAAACCATCGTTTACCTTCAAAGGCCAGTTCACGTGCCCTTTCTTCAAGTATAGCATCTTCAAAAGCCATGGCCGAATTCGCCAGGCTCAACAAAAGGGGAACATCAGCTCTATCCCTTATATCGTTAAGTATCTGCAAGGCTTCGGTATACCTGCCGATCTGGGATAATGCTTCAGCTTTCATTAGCAGAACATCTGCAAGGCGGTAAATTATCCAGTTGCAGCTATTCTGGTCTGTTCCGGTACGGGCAGTATAACCATCAGCACTTCTTCCGACATATTTCCAGATAATAAAATCGTCATCGGCATATTTTTTAATCGAGACATCTTCACCCCTTTTAAGCTCCCGGACATATTCTTTCCCGAATAGGTAAAGAGCTTTTTCGCTGGGATCAAAATTATAGCTGTACCTTTGGGTAAGTCCGTAAAGCCGGTTGTTTTGGCTCAGTGCATTGTCATATTGCAATTCAAAAATGCCCTCAAGGGAGTTGCCGGGATAAAAAAGTTCGAACCATCTGTCACCGGGCATCAGTTCATATTTTTTTGATAATTCAATATTTTGGACATACGTAATACATGCCTCGTAGTCGAATGTCCACAATGAGATATCGGCAAGCAAAGCATCGAAAGCCGCCTTGGTCGCCCTTCCCTTGTTCTCCCTTAGAGTGGGATAACCGTCAACAGTTGCAAAACTGCGTGCATATTTCAGATCGCTTAATATCTGTTCTAAAATTTCATTACTATTTGTTTTTGGCAGGTAAATATCTGCATCGTCACTTTCTGTTGGTTTTGTTGCAAATGGCACGTCACCGAAAATCCTTACAAGGTAAAAATAGGTAAGGCTTCTGAGAAAATAAGCCTCAGAAAGATAACCCTGCAACTGATAATCGGTAAAGGTGTTGTCTTTTTCCTTAACCCCTGGTGCATACAACAATATTTCGTTGCAATAATTTATAACCTTGTAAAAATCGAACCAGTTACACAAATAGTTGTCCGGGTAGATATTTCCTTCCATTACCTTCTGGTCATCGAGTGATAGGTTATTATCGGCCTGCACGAGGTCTGCCCTCATCTCACCGAATTTAAACAGTAAACCGTCAAGCTGTGCAAATGAATCATAGGCCCCCATTACGGCAGCCTTTACATCTTCCTTGGTCTGCCAGTATTCTTCCCTGATAAGTCCTGTCGGAGGTATAAGCTCCATCCAGTCGCTACATGAAAACTGCAGCGCTGTTAAGATTGCTAAAAGAAGGATTCTTATTTTCATTTTAATTAATTTACAATATGTTAAAAACCTACAGATACAGTAAATGTGATTACCCTGGGAGGTGGTGTATTGGCCTTATCAACTCCTATCCAGAAAGGATTGCTTGCATTCTGAGGCACTTCGGGGTCCTGACCGGAATAATTGGTAAAAGTCAGGATTTTTCTGGCACTGGCAGCAAATGTTAAAGTTCTGAGATTTAACATATCACAAACCTTTTTGCCAGCGCGGTAACTCACCATGATATTCAGCAACCTGAGAAAATCACCCCTTTCAACATACCTGTCCGAACCCAGGTTATTTGCAGGATTGTTCAGGTATGCACGGGGCAGCATGCCCGGTTCATCCTGTCCCTGAACACGCCATCTGCTTAATACAGCTTTACTTTGATTGTTCCTGTCATTCATGCCCTCTGTATCCATGGCCACACCATTAATAATATCATAACCAAGCCTGTACTGGAAACCACAGGTAAGGTCAAAATTTCTGTACCTCACTGCAGTACCAAACCCGCCTATGTACTGAGGATTGGCGTCACCAAGGTAAACCACGTCGTTCAGGTCAATTTTACCGTCATGATTAACGTCTTCATATATTGGGTCACCTCCTTTGAAAACATAAGAACTCAGATAAGTCATTGGTATCGGAATGCCTTCATTATCATAAATCACATTCCCCTGTGCATCCCTGGCCACAGCATCGGCATCGGTGGGATAGACCCCCTGGTACCTGAACCCGAAAAAAGATCCGATGGGTTCACCTTCAAGTACCCGGATGGGATACTCCTTGTTTCCGATTGAAGTAGATTGCTCAGGATTAAAATTTTCAGGAAGTTCTGTAAATGAATTAATATTCTGAGAAATATTAAAATTAACCGACCATCTTAAATCATTTTTTCGTAAAAACCGGTATTCCGTCATCAGTTCCCATCCTTTGTTTTCAAGCTTACCACCGTTAAGAAACAAGAATTGTTCATATCCGGACGACCAGGGGATATCGTATTTGTTAAAAAGTAGGTCAGTAGTAATTTTTTGATAAACATCACCTTCAATGTATAATCTGTCATTGAACATATTTAATTCTATGCCAATATCGGTCGACGAAATATTTTCCCATTTTAAATTATTCAACTGTGTTTGGCTCGGTACAATTGCAGTATTAGTAATATAGTTGCCTGAGGTGCTTCCCCCATAACGTGCAAACCTGGCATAGGGATCGCTCGGCTGCCGGCCAGATACCCCCCAGCTTACGCGCAGCATACTTTCCCCCATAAAACTCATCTCCTTTAGCAATGGTTCGTCGGAGAAACGCCATCCGGCGGAAACACCTTTAAATAAGCCCCAGCGGTTATTTGAACCAAATGAGGAGTGTGCATCGGCCCTTAAAATCGTCTGAACCATGTATCGGTCATGAAATTTATAATTCAGGTTGGCAAGTGCCCCAAGTAACCTTTGTTCACCAGATCCATCGCCAATCCAGTTTATCTGGGCATCAATTGAAGGATCCTGGATATTGGTACTCGGTGTTTTGTTGCTTTGAATGTTCATCCATTCATATCCAGATTGCTGGGTAATCCAGGTCAATGCCCCTGAGAGAAAATGTGTTTTGCTTTTAAAAGGCGAATCAAATGCAAGTTGTGTTTCAGTATTTATCTGCCGGTAAATATTGTTACTTTCTTCAGCCTTGTTCACGGTCCATGCCAACCAGTCTGAGCCCAGAGCATTGTATGGAAGAAAATTGTTGGACTTGCTGCCGTCAAACTGGAATGAGATGGTTTCCCTAAACACCAGCCAGTCTAAAATATTGTATCGTAAGGTAAAGGCATTGTTCAGATTATTGCCCAGCCGGTCGTCTTTGCCCAGCACCGCCACAGCTACCGGATTAAAATAAGAATCTCCGCCTCCCTGGTAACTGTTGATAGGTGTAAAATACTCCCCCGTAAGGTTTCCGTATGCATCATGCTCCCATATGCTCATATTGGGGGCTTTGATATAGGCCATTTTCCTTACAGTCATTTCATTATCGGCACCCTTGTTGAAAGTAAAATTGCCTTTTGTATTATTGTAGGTATAATTGAACTGTATAGAGAATACCATCTTTCGGGAGAGATAATAATCAAGGTTCACACGGGTTGAGAAACGCTTTGACCGGGTGTTAATGGTAGTCCCCCCTTCATCAATATAACTTATTGAAGTAAAGTAACGTGTTTTTTCGCCTCCTCCCTGAATGCTGAAATAGTGGTCGTGGGTGACACCATTTTTGGTAATGGCCCCAAGCCAGTCGGTATTGGCTGAATAGTTATAAAAATTAACATAGTCTTTATCATAAGCGATCTCAGGGGGGAGTTCAAAAATACCCTGGCTGTTGTGCCACTCTTCAAGCTGCAGCATTATATACTCATCCCCGTTAAGCATGGGTATGGCGGGGGGTTGAATATTGATACTGTTTTTGTAGGTATAGTCGAACTGTACTTTCCCCAGTTTTCCTTTTTGTGTCTCGATAAGCAATACCCCATCGGCACCTGCAGAACCGTATACTGCGGTGGATGCAGCATCTTTAAGAATTTCTATTGATTTGATGTCCTGAACGGCAATGTTTAACAGGTTACCAATATCTTCAGCATTTGCCGAACTTAAATTAAAGTCGGATGGTATCCTTGCCTGCTGGATTCCGTCAATAACAATAAGCGGTTTGTTATTGCCGATTGAACTTAACCCCCTGATGACCAAGGACGAGCCCGAACCCGGGTCACCTGACGAAGCGATAATGTCGAGGCCGCTTACCCGCCCCTGCAGTGCATCTGAGGCGGTAAGAACACCGGATTCTTTCATATCCATCATGTCAACCTTGACCCTGGCTGAAGCGTTGTCACGGTCGTCAATATTGGTAAGCCCCCTGAAAGTCCTGGCCTGAGCGGTAACTACAACCTCCTCAAGCTCCTGGGCAGATACTTCGAGTACGATCACCATAGATTTAGAAAAATCGGGTTTTACCTCTTTTGTTTCGTAACCAATAAGACTGACTTTTATAATATTTGCCGGATTCTGCATTTCAAGCACAAAGTCGCCATTCACATCGGTAATCGTACCGTTGATAATACGGTTGTCTTTATCGTATTCAATGATATTGGCCCCTACAATGGTAGCATTGTCACTTTTATCAAATACCCTGCCGCGCAGAATTGACTTTTGTGAGTATGCAGTCAGACAGCTTATTAGGGCCAGCAGAAGTATAATTGGTTTTCTTATGTTTTTCATTTTATACAAAAATCTTTGTTAAAATATGTTTCGGTTCAGTGTTTATTGGGTATCCAGCATATCGAATAGTAAAACTTTATCAATCTCGTGTATCACGCCATTAGATACTATATTCGGAAAATTAAACTGCTCATCGCTTAAAGTACGTCCGGTAATAATATTGGTAACAGCAGATTCACTTACTTCAAGGTATGGATTGCTGGATTTGTCAGGGAAGGTAATGAGATCAATACCGGGATCAATATACACTTTTGTGAATATGGTGGCAAATGAAGTGGACTTTTCATCAATTCTGGTAGTCTCGTAATAGCCGGAAGACAGATTACCATCTGTAAACATCAATGTTCCCTGCACAAAATGCATCATCAGGAATTTTTTTAACTCATCTGTAGTAAGTGTATCTGTGTTATAAGCGGCAAGTGCAGCCGCACTAGGGGCAAAAACGGTATAATTCTCGTTGTCTGAAATAAATGTAATTTTTGAACTCGTCGCCAATCCGGCCTGTTGAAGCAATGAAAAAAATGCCGGGAAAGAAGTCTGTAATTTGATCAAAATAGAAGAAGCTGAAAATCCAAACCAGTTAGAGATATCGTAAGTGAATCCGTTATCGGCATTTGTACTTATCTGATTGGGAATCACAACCACAGGTTTACTACCTTTATATCCTACTGTTGTTTGAACATTACCGGATACTTCGCCTGTTTCGTTGTTAAAAATGATAAAATTACCAGCAAGGTTTGGAATAAACTCTTTACGGGCAATTTTCTTTGGAATGGCAGTGCCAATATGGTTCATCAGGAGTATCCTTAAATCGTTTGTCGAAAAATTAACCCTTTGTGCAGACTGACCTGAAATCAAAAATCCAGAAAAAATCTCCGTGTATATATTATATAATAAAGAGGAGTCATCCTGGCAATTCACATCCGATTCCACAAACAGTAGATAATCCCGGTCAGCTTTTTTTAAAGTCGAGATCAATCCTGCACGTTCGATGGCATACATGGCATAAGAATATCCCCTGTTAAGATAAACCGGTCCGGTAACGCTACTGAAGGCACGCGGGACAATAGCCTGATCTACCCCGATGAATGTACAATTGCTGCCATATTGTTGTTGAACAACCGAGGACTGGTCAAGAGAAACAATGTCTGATTCCCCGTTCATAAAACCGTCGGCAAAATCTTTCGGATAAATCGGATACGTTGACATATAAGTGTTTACAATCATTCTTTTCAAATGGCGAGGTGCATTGCGGATGCTCCCCCATTGAAACCCCCCGACGAAATATTCATTTTCAAAAGCATCAAGCGCTTCATTGGTGGGAGCAACCAAACCATGATGATAGCGAATGGATACATTAGAGGGTAACCCGATGGTGCCTTTGGGGGCTTTGGTCTTTTCATTTATAATATCAAACGCGAGATCGGGATAGGAAATGTCAAAAAGAGAGTCAACCTCGTAGCCTAACTCTGCCCCTGGCTGATCAAAAGTTCTTTCCTCATTGTATGTAAATTCGGGGAAATAATTAACAAGGTCAAAAAATTTGGAGTATGAGTTTTCACCCACCTCCGTACTAAGTATCTGACTTGCATTTTGAAGCGGTTCTATTACACGGTCTATTACATGAATAAATCCATTTTCTGCAAAAATATCGCCTTCAGTTATCTTCCCTCCCATATAGTACATATCGGCAGGACTATCAAAAGGCCTTCCGAAATAGAATTCATAATCGTCTGAAGTTAAATCATATATATCTAGGTAGTCCTGGTAAAACACAGGGGCATACTTTCTTGAATCTGTATAGTTTCTTCTGTACCATGGAGATAATAAGGTATCAACGATTTTAAAGTTATTGTCAGCATCAGTTGCGACTCCATATTTCTGGTCAGTCTCCCGCAACAAGGTTTCCCGTTTGAATCCCGCGGGCTGATCGTTATTGATATCCAGGGTATCAATCCACCCGTAAACATCAAGCGATCTAAGCTGTTCCCTGCTCCAGGGATTCTGAATAATGTGATATTTCACAATCCTGCTGAGTTCTTCAATGGGAATATCTTCAACCGATGTATATTGCGGATGGCTTTGAAAATAAAGTGAAAAAGCATTGTCGTCGGGTGCAAAGACCGTATACGAACCAGACGTATTAATGATGGTATCATAACCAGTCCGCTCAATACATCTTGCAAACAAAGAGAGCGTTGTCTTGTCCTTGATCTGTGTATACAGTTTCCCGGCCAGCCAATCGGGCCGCTTGTATTTATCCTGTTCAAATTCATCATTGCAGCTTATGAAAAAAATCACTATTCCTGCAATGATCAGCAGTAGTTTATTATTTGTCATTTTGTTAGAATATTTCTTCGGTCTCTCGTTAATAATCTTTGCAAACATATAAAAAAAAATATTAGTTTAAATCTATTTAACCTGCTGATGTGTAAAATGTAAATACATTAATTGTTAAATACATAACATTTATTTTTTAATAAAATACATATTATACTTTTCTTCATTTGCACCTGTATTTATAAAGTACAGACCTGATTCAAGGTTTTCAACATTTATCACCATCTCCTCAGTATCAATTTTATATTCACCAATTACATTCCCTAGCAAATTAACGATATTTAGAAACCTGCCGGTAAACTCTTTCGGAAAATGGCAATAAAGTTGCCTTTCAGCCGGATTCGGCCATATCTGAATAGCTTCCGGATTTTCCAAATTCCTGTTAGTCAAATTCACTTTTTGGATATTCAGTTCTATGGTCGTATCAGTTACCAGGTAAAAATTATCTTCAATAGCAATATAGCCCTCTTTTGTTATTGAATATTCAAACCAGGAAGGCACGGTAACCATTCTGAACAAAGCCAGTCCTAAAGAATTGGTAATGATGGAATCTGCCTTGGCTTTTACGAGTGCATTGTTTAAGGGTACGCCATCTTCATATAACCTGAATTTTACATCTGCAAGAATCTGCCGAAGGTAAAAATTGACGGTAGTATCTGAAATGATTTCAAAGGTGCCGACACTCGACTGGAAGTAATTCTTTTGTACTGAATAGTCAGAAATACCAGCAGTTACAGTAAATGAAACCAGACCCTCCGAATTGGTGGTTTTTGTAATGTCATTGAGTGTAAAATTGCAACTGGCCAGTATCATGTTCGTATTCTCATTATATAGCTTCACATCCACACTAAAAGTTTTTTTTTCAAGATAGAAAGTAAGTGTTGTATCGCTGATAATCACAACTTGCTTCTTTTCCATGGGGATGTATAGTGTGTGATTTGCCTCAGCTACAAAAACCTCAAGCACATTGGAAAAGCCTGCTATGCCCGATTCGTTCGAAATAATGGTTTCATTGTAGATTTTTACCTCGCATCCCGGTATTACATCATCTGAGGATTTATCCTTAATAACAATATTTACCTCAAATGTCCTGCCGGCAACAGTATCCTTCATCCTTCTTTCAAGCTGGTCGAGGTAAAGAGATATTGGTTCAATAAAGTCACCATTCCCTACACCTTCTGCAAAATCGCGGGGCATGGTGTTGTAATAATATCCATTGATTATCCCTTCGGCCGGGTCAAGCACTATTTTGTTTGCCTCTCCTGAAGTACCAATGATATATCCATTCCCAAACTGGCGCGATTCAACAATATAATCCCTGGCAGGATGATAAGCTTCTCCCTTTATGTTATAAAAAACAGATTGTGTTGAAGAGTATCCGTGTATTGCGCTGCTACCCCAGGGCCTGAAAGCAGATTCGAGGTAATCCCCGCTCACCGTGCAGGCATCAAACAGGTTTGCCATACTCAGGTACATATGAAAATCGCTGGCATATTTGGAATTCTCTGCACGGCAGTTGTGAATTACATTGCCATTGCTGTAAGGATATTTAAAATCGTAATTATGCCTTGCATGATTGGCAATACTGTTCTTAATCAGGCAATCATTTGATTGCAGGGTATACATGTATCCGTTTCCACCTCCACCTTCGTATTGCGGTTTCTGAAAGTTGCATGAATCAACTGTAATGAAACGACTTTGATCGAGCAACAGGCAATTTGATAAAACATGAAAATCTTCGGTATTTGTTGCAGGTTTATAGGTAGAAACATTCTTCAGCCAGCAGTTTACAGCATTTCTGAATGTAATGACCTGAGAGAAGTGGGCATCGTAGGCGCCCGTGCTATCTATAGAATAGGACTCTTCCTCCCATCCTGATTTGGAATTTTGCCGGTTGCCGACTGAAAGATTTTCAACAGCACATTCAGAAATATGGTTTCCTGCGTGATATACTGCGGAATGATCACGTGTCTTAAGAAAATATCGGGTTGGGGCATCAATAAACAACAGGTTGTTTTCAGTGTCAACTGAATCTATTCTTCGTAAAAATGCCACTCCTTTTATAGCACCGGCAGTCCAATACCCGGTCATTAAATGGTCTTCGATAAAACCATCAGTAGGCTGCGAAGCTATTACCACCATATCGCCGGTTTTGAAGCCGGAAACCGAATCAACAGGTATAATACGTGAAGGTTCAAGCAAATCGGTGGTTAACGCGGCTGAAAAACCTTTAGGTTCAAACCAGTTAGCATCTTCAGAACCAAATTTTATAATGCTTTTAAACCGCATGGAATCCTGATCGTGAAAAATAAAAGTCTTCTCAGGGCCATCCCCGCGAAGAATAATGCTGTCACCTGTAATTAATAAAGCTGCATCGGAAGTATCAGGTACAACTATCCTGTATGTTCCCTCGGGCAGGTACACTACCCCGCCCCCGGAAGCCCCGGCATCTTCAATGGCTTTCTGAATTACTGATGTAACATCTTCAACACCTGTGTTATCTGCATTATAAGGTGGAAGGGTAACATTCAGAATATTTTCCTGTATATCGGGCAGGTTTTTTTCACCTGAATGATAGCCTGCATAGGAGAAATCGTGTAAAAATCTTCCATCGCTGTCTTTAAACCCCGGTTTCCAGTCCTCCGGGTATAAAGAACTACGCCATTGCCGTGAGGTTTTAACATTATCAGATTCAAGAGAAATTACATCAGGATGGTTAAAAACTTCCTGAATATGGGCAGTACTGTTTTGTTGCGTGACAAGATCGCTCCAGGACATAAAATAAAGCCAGGGGGCGCCTTCGGTAAGACATGCTGTGGGATCGGGTATTGGTCCGTTTTCAGTCATGGCAATCAGCTTTTTCCCCTGTGTTATTCTGAAAAGCTCATCAAATGCATATTTCTGGTTGCTGTAATTATACTCACCGGGATATGAATCATACCCGATAATGTCAACTTTATCGTTGCCAGGATACCATTCCTCCTCAGGTGTTGACCATACCCATATAAGATTGTGCAGATGGTGATGGTTTTTAAGCCTCTCGAAAAGAATATTGTATAATTCCTTGCATGGTTCCGGACCTTTAGCCCCCCACCAGAACCATCCTCCGCCTGCCTCGTGAAGAGGGCGCCAGAGCACAGGGATACCGGCATCCTGAAACTTCTTTAATTCTGCAGCAATATCATCAATATCCCTTATTATCGAGTCATACTCTGGTGTGCCCGGGATAACAGCTTTGCTGACATCGAATGTTGTTAAACTGGTATAAAAAGTGTTCGTGCCCGCTGAACCCCCGAAAGGAGAATGCCAGTGCCACTGGTAAGAAATGATGCCCTTTTTACCGGTGCTGTTGTACCAGTTTATCAGTTCATTTACCGAACCGTCATCGTCCTTACCAAAGGTATGGCCTCCATTATACCATAAATAGGGATATCCTTCAGTAAAATGCTGAAAGTCCGCAACCCTTATCATCGGCGATTTACCTGCAATTATCGTTACTTCGCTATAATAGTCATGTGTCTGGCCTGAGATAATCCGTTCACCAAACTGGTTTAAAAGAAAACTATACACATCATTTGCAGTTTCAGATGCTGCCGTATCAACCAGGCCTGGCGAAAGATCAAAAATATTCTGTGCAGCGGGATAGATTTCAAACTTATCAATATCTGTGTAACCCCATTTGCTTAAAATTGAAATATTATTAATCCCCTTTTCAAGGATATAACTGCCTGCGTCCGTATAGGTAAAAGTTTCAGATTCAAGAAACCTGATGCTTGCAACCGGTTGATTGTTAATCAACAGGTTCTGGTATTTTTGTCCATCAGCACTCCTGTAACGAATCATCAGTTTAAAGAGGTTTTTTTCAGGGATATAGACTTCAACCGTCACTTTGTCGGAGGAATTGTCAAAACCGGTAACATAACCTGTACCGGAATACCCGGCGACTGCATTGGATACAGTTACTCCAGAAAAGACACCGTTTTCAGCTTCTGCTTCTGTTATCTGGTATCCGAATTGTGTCTTAATATTATCTGCACGTTTCAGAACCAGGGCAGTAACTGATAATGGTGGTAACTGTATTTGCGGTTTATTGTTTTCAATCAGCAGTTTATTTTTTTTCAAAGCATTTGAAGTATGCGACACAAATGTTTCGCTTGCTGGCAAATCGTATATCTGAAAGGTATTATACAGCCCGTTCTTAACAGGAAATCCGGTGATATTCAGATCAATATTCCTTGATTCTGTCAAATGACGGTTTACCAGGAAAACGGTCATTGAATCTTTTGTTGAATTAACTGTTGTATAGGCTGAAACATATAGTTCGTTTGAAGAAATTGCGTCAATGAAGTATTTATTGGAATAGCGGCTGAACAGGTGTAATACTTCGTTCATTCCGGTTTTCCATGTCCATGGTGTGAAAATCTCCACCCCTTGTTTCATAAACTCTCCAATATTGGAGGCGTACCATGAAGCTGTCACATCTGTCTGGGTATCTTCTATACCGGTTTCAGAAACCGAAAGTGTAACCCCGTGTCCCGGACCGATATATTGTTCAAGCCAGTTATTGCATCTTTTAAAAATATATTCTTTGTTAAGCGTAACATCCCATGAACCGGTCCCTGAACGCCTCACCCCGTTTGCCCCTGGATAGGCATACGTTTCATCAAAAAATACCCTGTGAAGCTGTACAATATCTGCAGGATTTTTTTCTCCGGGATAAAAATGTATATCAAGTACATCAAGCAGCCTGGTTCCTGTAGCCTGTTGCTCTTCGGCTATACGTAAAATAAAATATTCAAGCCAGACATATTGTTTCCCGTTATAACTAACTTTATTGCCGTTCCAGTTATACCATTGCCACTCGTTTGCCGGGACTGGCCCGACGAGTTTGATCCCGGGAAATTTTGCCCTGGCCTTTTTCGCTGTGGCAAAATACATTTGCATAAAACTTTCTGCATCAGGTTGAACCGGCCATATATCATCGTGTGTACCCGACCATATTTCGGGTTCGTTGTCCATACTCCAGTACATAATCCGCGATGTATCGAGCCCGATTCCGCCTGTGCCAAACCACCTGTCAAGGATACCCGTGGTTGAATCTGCGTCCCAGCTTTCAAGATAGAGCGAAGGATTACCTTCTACCAGCGCTTCGGTGCCTCCTGCCGTGTTTACCTGTCCACCGCCGGCAACATTTTGCTCAACACCTTCCCACCATTGAGAACCATTATAACTATAATCGTTGAAATTATAGGCCATAGTTTTGGCGGCCTTTCCGGCCAGTTGAAATGCCCACATGCCTTGCGCATGGGGAATGTTGGACTGAAGACTTTGGGCAGCGTAATCCCAGTCGTGAGCATACACATTGTTGTACCAGTTGGGGTGGCTTGATAGTTTTCGTCTCCAGTTGTATTTTGTGGCATTGTTGCCACCGTTCTCCCTGAACATTTGTATCCCCAGGTCCCGCAGTTTCTGCCACTGCGCAGAAGTCAAAGGACTACCCGGCCGGTCGGAAAGGCAATTGTTTTTTCCGAAGATATAGGGCGATATTGGCCTTGCCTGCTGGTTTATATCAATATTTATAGTAACCTCCTGTTGTGCAGAGACACAAATAAAACTGGAAAATAATATGATGGTGAAAAGTTTCTTCATTATTCTTAAAATCATTCACTGTTACGGGTAAGTTTCCCGGTACGCAAAAGTTCCCTTGTTTTAATCCCTGATTCTTTTAAATCATTTTCAGTCCATCCACCCTTTGAACCGGCAGATTCATAAAGCATCGAACATGTTTCGTTTTTGTCGGCCACCGACCAGCAAACCCAGCTGATTTTATTCTTCTGCATCCATTCAATCCAGTTATTCCATTCATCATAATCTATGGGGCCGTTTCCGTTTGCAGACATCCCGGCACATTCGGAAACAAAAACGGCAAGTCCCTTCTGCATGGCATAATCTCCCCGGTCGCGTAATTGTTGTTTGTGTGTTGCAGCATAAAAATGAAGGGTGTACATCAGGTTACTAAACCCTTCTAAAGGATCATCCGCAGCAAGGTGAAGGTCCTGGTCCCAGTGCGGGGTGCCAATCAGTATAATATTGTCCGGATCGAATTCACGGATTTTGCTGACCACTTCGATTGAGTATGCTTTTACCTCATCCCATGACTGGTGATCGGGTTCATTATATATCTCATAAATAATATGGGGATATTTCCCGTATTTTTTGGCCATCTCTTCAAAAAATTCAAGCGCACCTTTCATCTGCAAACCATGACTGTGCCAATCAATTATCACATAAATGTCATTTTCAATAGCCCCTTCAATCACAGCCTCGATTTTTTCTTTAGACCATTCGGGTGAGTCAAGATAGCCTTTTTTGGGCTCTACTCCCATGGCAGCCCTGACCACGGTACAATTCCAGTCATCAACAAGCCATTTCACCGTCTCTTTATTGTAAAATCTCGGCCACCAGTTATGCCATCCGTAACTAACACCGGAGAGTACTACTGTATCGCCATGTTCATCTGTTAATGCGGTTCCATTTACAGATAATTTTCCATGTTTTTTTACCGGCTGTGCCTGAACGAAACAAATACCAACGAATAAAATTGCCGCAAAAAGAAGTATTCTCCTTTTTAAAATATAGATTTTTATGCTGTTGTTTATCATTGTATAAATATTTTTTTAGTTAGAATACCTGTTCCGGCAATTGCCTGGACTATGTATAAACCCGGGTTGATTCCGGTTGAAGGCATTTTCAGTCTGTTTCCTGGTTCATTCCCGGCACAAATCATTTCTCCGCTTAATGAATACAATTTTATTTGTTTAAAACTGAAAATATCTGAAGTCCGGATAACTATCTCTTTATTTGAATTCTGGTAAGCAGCAACCCCTGTAAATTTTATATCTTCTCTCAGGCTTGCGGATAATGTGTTGTATGCCATGATAGTATACTTATCAATATTGAAGATGGGGCCATCTAAAATGGTGAACCTCATGATATATTCACCTTTGGGAAGGTTCATTATAGTTGAAATTGCAGTGGTATTGAGCTGGCTGTATGTATTTACAGCAGTTAGTGTATCAGATACAATGCTGTCGAATGCAATAATAAATTTGCCCCCACCCAGGGTGGTTGCAATCATGACCTGAATCATATAAGTGCTGTCCTTTTCAATGTTTACAGAATACTCGTACCACTCGTCAGGCAGCGCGTTTCCAATATGATAGCCATCGCCCAACCGGTCGTATATATCTACTGCTTCAAGAGGGCGATATGCACCAGCCAGGTTGGTTGGGCCTGAATCGTGATAAGACAATCCCTCACCCCCTTTATCAAAGTCCTCAGCTTCAATGGTCCCGGGAATTGTATGGCTATAACCTAAAAACGGTAACCTGACTTTTGGTTCATACGCCGGAAAATAAATTCTCACCGGATGGGAATAAAGGTCGTCGGCATAGTCATAATGGGCAATAACCCTGTAATGATAATATGAATTAGGAACGGGGTTTATATCATAAAAGCTGGCCGTATCTCCTTTTATTGAAGCCACACGGGAATAAGTTCCGCCAGGGGTTTTTCTCTCAACAAAAATACTGTCATAATCATTAGCCGGATTGATCCACTCTAGATGAATTATTGTATCCTGAAAAACCGATAAGGCAGGATTTTTTGGAGAAAAGGCTGATGTATGCACCAGAATATCCTTCACCTCATCCCATGCATGGTCTTGTCTTTCCATGATTCGAAAATCTCCTCCGTCATCCCAGGCACAGGGAATAAAACCGTATTTATGAGATAATTCCATATATGCTTTATAATGTTTCATCCTCGAGTTGTAATCGCAGCTTCTCAGCGATCCAAATTCCCCAAGGATAACCGGAATGTTGTTACTGACTGACCAGTTATTAACCGTCGAAAATTTATTTTCGAGCAATGCATAATCAAAACTGGTACCCCAGGTGCCTTCGCCCAGAAGTCCAAAAGTATAAGGATCGTAGGAATGAAAAGAACCAATAAGAAAAGTGTCGGCAGGGATTGCCATCTGAACAAGTTCATCAGAACCGCCCCAATTGTGGCCCTGTATGATAACAATTCTTGTCGGGTTTGTCTTCCTGATAATACTCAGTATACGCTGATGAAGTTCATCATTCTGGTCTTTGGTAAGGCCGTAGGGTTCGTTTATTATCTCGTAAAAAAGTTTTTCGGATTTATCCTTAAACCTGTATGATATTTGTGCCCAGATACTGTCGAACCTTTCTCTGTAACCGGCATTGGAATAGTTTGTTTTTATCCAATCTTCATGGTGGGCATTGATGATGATATACAGGCCTCTTGACAGCCCCCAGTCTACTATTTCATTTACTCTCTGTATCCAGCTTTCGTCAATATGGTATGGATAAGAATCCTGTGTATGTTCATCCCACCTTACAGGAATTCTGATACATTCAAAACCCGCTTCATGATACATATCAAAATAGTATTCCTGTGCAGCAGGATTATTCCAGCCGCCTTCGAGCGGAGGCTCAAGTGTATTGCCAAGATTAATGCCTTTTTTTATCACAGAATCGGCCTGCCAGGGTGCAACCTGACCATCTGTGCTGCCGGATAAAAGAAACCACAACATAGCAGTATACAAGGTAAATGATAACCGGGAAAACATGATACACCAAATGTTTGTGAAACTTAATCTATATGGTGAGGAGGAAAAAAGTGGAACACAATGATAATCAGAATTACTTAATATGCAATATTTTTTAACAAAATAATTTACATCTCTTGTCAAAAAAAAAAAAACAGCAGCATTAATAATAATGCCCTGCAACACTTATCTGATTATCAATATGAATTTTTTAAGTTACTGTATTAACAATAAAACAATTATATAAATACAACCACTTTTCACTTTTCCATTTGGTTCACCTATACAGCATTTCACCTTGTTAAATGCATTTTAAATAATAAATGAGAGCCTGTTCAGCAGGCTCTCATTTATGGTGTATGTTATTATTTCAAAATCAGCTTGAAATGGCCCTGAGCATTGTCAGCATTTCTAACTATGATGAAATAAATCCCTTTTGGCTGATTTTCAAGAGAAATTACCTGAATATCCTGTTCGGCTATTGTTTCTGTAACCATATTGCCTACAATATCCCAAACCTGTATGCGGTAACCTATTTCAAGTCCTGAGATGGTTACTTTGCTGCTTGCAGGATTTGGATAGAGGCTGATATTGTTAAATATGTCATCGGGAACAGAAGTCAATACATCAATGGCATATTCATTAACCACCAGTCCGTTGGCGCTTGTCACAACAACTTTATCACCTGCATGAAGTGAGCCATCAGTTTTTTCATTATTAGATGCATCAACAATTTTGAAAGTTGCACCAAGAGAAGGGGTTAGTCCGGCTTTGAATGCGCTAACAAGGGTTGCGCTGTTAATCTCACCAGAGATCACATATCCTTCCTGGTCAACAGCATAGATATCAGAAACAACATAGGCAAGATACTGCGGGATTTCACCAAGCATATTCAGATAGTATATTTTGGTTGTTTGCCCGTCTGATGAAGTTACTACGAGTTTATCGTCTTTAACAACCCAGCCTTCTGTACGGTCAAGATCAAGTTTGTCAACCAGTTTTATTGCAGCTCCAGGTGCCGGTATAATATACTTCATAAAGCCTTCAACTGTGATACCATCCGGTACAAGCGCTATCAAAGAAGTCTCCTGGTCAACATTGAACACACTTGAAGTAACAAATGCGTCGGAAGCTGTTGCAGTAGGTTGAAGCTGGTAAGTAATTTTATTAATAAAGTTTTCTGCAGTTACTTCAAAAAATATCTTATCATTCACAAGTACGTCCACATAAAGTGTATCAAAATTTAACATTGTAAATGGCATATAGGCACCTTTATCATCAATTACTTTCATTTTGGCACCTTCAGGGACTGTCACACCAGCAACGATAGCTGAAAGTTTCGTACCATAATCAAAGCCGCTTACTGTTCCTGTACCACCATCCACTGTTATTGTATAAGTTGCAGAGGTAAGAAGTGCATCATCGCTCAATCCTTCTGCATCAACAGTAAGTAAATATTTTGTGGTATTGGAAGCATCTGCAGATAGTACAATCAGGGTATCGCCATCTAATATAGATGCGAGGCCAGTAACTGCATCACCGGTAGTACCATTTTTAACAGTAAGTGTCTGTCCTTCATCTATCTTAATTATCCTGCTTAAGAAATCATTTGCAGTAGTCCCCGTTACAACACCAATAATTGATTCATCCATGGAATAACCCGGACTAACCTTATAATATAAAGATTTTATAGTTGATTTTCCAACAGTAGGTTCATACATAAAATGACTTCCGATACCAGTGGTAATTGCCAAAATATCAGCTGGCCATCCATAACCAAGATTGGTATAATAATTTCTATCTGTCATAATCCACTGGCTTGTGGCAGCATCTGTACCAAATGATTCGGATGGTGCGGGTGTACCCTTATAGTACTGAGGTTTGCGTACAAAACTATTAATCTGTTGAATCTGCGAACCGCCAATAATCGGCCAGGTTGAAGTCGGATCACCAAATGATTCAATTAGTTCAAAATCATCTGGATCTGTCGCGGGCTTGTCTCCTGACTTAACAGAATCGTTTAGTATCTTGAACATTAGCACTCTCACAGAACCTTCCCATCCAGCCAATGCAGTATTAACAATTGTAGAGTCATGTTCGCCCCAAGGATTATGCCCAAAATCAATATCACACTCCTCACTTGCAGACCATGGATAACCACTTTGTCCAGTACCATTAATATGTCCCATTACAAATACATCTCCTGCCTGAACAACAGAATTTACATTCAGGTCCTGAACAGCAATAGCCGGTGTTACTTCCCAATCTGTCTGGGGTTGCCATTTGTAACCAGGAATATATTTGCGGTACCTTGACATCCAGTCTCCTGCTTGGGAGAAAGCTTGTATAGCATCTGCAGGATCATATATTGATCCAAAGGTGAACATATAATTGCTCAAATCAAGAGGTTCAGTACCAGGATTACAAATTTCTAAAAATGTATTTGCCCATTGATCCTGAAAAACATATTGTGAAATGAATGGATCACCTACCCACGGTTGAATATTTGTTGAGACCTCCTCTTTATTAAATTGTACATTATATACACGAACTGAGGTATCATCCTCAGCAGTAACAGTAAATGTAACTGTCCTATGAGTTGAATTTCCATCCAGGCTAACAGCTGTCTGTACTTCAACTACTGCATTCTCATCAATTGCTTTTGCAACCAAAGCTGGTATTTCCTCAACTTCAAGTGGCAAGGTAACAATATAATTGTATGCCGAAGGATCAAAACTCGGGATTGTATCTCCTGTCCATCCAAAAGTACCTTTCAAGAATTCCGGTATATCCGGCCAGGTAATAGAAGACAAACGTGCCTGATGACTTGGCCTGTAAGGATTAGTTTTAATGTAGTATTCCTTAATGGCACTATTCCCTGCAGTAACTTTTAATTTATCCCCAGTTTTGAGGTCTGTCCTTGTAACACCGTCAACAAATACTATTTCCCAGGATGCTTGCGGTGCTTTTTCCAGATATTTAAATAAAGTATCCACACGTAAAGCGTAAGGAATCTCATAAATTGTATCCATTCCAGGGATTCCGTCAGTAACACGGCAGAAAGGAGTAACTGCGGCATAGAAACCATCATCGTTTTTGGGATACTTTGGAATTACAATATTGGCATCGCTGGTTGGCGCTGCCACCTGTATTTCAAAATCAATTTTCTGCATTTCGTCACCGCAGGCGTATACTGTTAGGATATCACCAGTTCTTGCAGACATGAATGCAGAATCTTCATGGTTCTTTGCATAATGGTAGTGCCATGCAATACCCGGAACTTTATTAAATTCGCTCATAATAGAGTCGTCGTTTCTCACTCCCCAGGGTACAGTAAGTATACTGTCTGTCCAGTTAATGTCAATTGTAGTGGAAACCAAAGTTGCTTGATCCAAAACATAGTTTCCATGGTTACCAACAGTCCAGAAAAGTGTCCTGAGGTTTTCTGCAACTTCCCAGTGACCAAGCTGATGCGGGATAGGTATCCACTCCGATTCAGCAAGGTCTTGTCCTGCTGCACCAATAAAATCAAGGTTACCTTTTTTTACACTAAATTTTCTTACTAGGGTACATTCATTGGTTGCATCAGTTACTCCAGCAACATCATATGCATCCTTGGTGTCAAAACGCTGACCTGCTGAATTTGTAAATACACCATTGACCTGATCAATGACAGCCGAGTCAGTTTCAGAAACATGGTGCCTTACATAAATACAATCCCTTCCATTCCAGGTTTCAAGTATCCTGTACTTTGGAGAAATGCTGTCTGTAGGGTCAGAAACCGGTGATTCTGGAAAATGGAGCAGCATGTCGGCAACAGTCCACATTTCTGCTTTTGTAAGGCTCCTTGAATAAGCTGTAGGGTCTTTAAGCCATTGCCTGGGTGTCCATTCATGGGCAGAAGCGATAACAAAACTATTGCCCGGGGCCAGTTTCTTCTCGGGTAACATCATCCAATAATTTCCACCCGGATCCCATGGTGTAGTCCATGCACCTATTATACCAACCTCAAATTCGGCAAGATTAATGGTATCGGCGCCCATATTTGTTAATTCAACATAAGATTCCCGAACATCATCGAGCCTTGCCTCGGTAATTATCAGGGTCTTGATGGTGTCCTGTGCCTGCAGGATACCAAAAGACATAAGCATAAATAATAGTAAAAGTTTTGGTTTCATACTTTATAAAATTTTAGTTTGAAATAAATCTTAACGGTATCAAACTTAGTAAATTTGGAATAAATATACAAGCAATAAAAACTATTTTAACTTTTAAAACTTTAACATTGTATCGAAAAAGAGCATTTATACTCAAGATTATCAGCTAATAACAAAATGTCTGATCAAAAAAGCAGATGGTAATGTTACATAACATTATAGTACCATTTTTTTAACCAATTAATCCATCGAAAAAATCTGTTCCATAAGTTTCCATTTTTCACCGGCAGTGGCATCATGTGAAGTATGCTGAAACTTTGAGACATATTCCTCCCATTCAGCCTGCCGGGGTTTTTCTGCGAGTATGGCCATCGCTTTATCGTGGTCAAAATCCGGTACTGTATCCATTATCATAAAGAGTATTGTCCCGGAAATATATATTTCCATATCTACAATACCCACTTCGTGCATCCCTTTGGTAATTTCGGGCCAGACAGCCCCGGGGGCATGTGCATTTTTGTATTCTTCTATAAGTGCAGCATCGTCTTTCAATGACAATGTTTTACAGAAACGTTTAAATGGTTTTTCCATAAAATAGAATTAATTGAATGAATGCTTTTTTGCCAATATTCCATACCAGGCAATTACGACAAAACAGATAAGGGGTACCCAGAATGCAAAGTTGATACTCCCTGTTGCATCCGATACAAATCCCTGTAACTGTGTAAATACGGCCCCTCCAAGTATAGCAAGTATAAGTCCCGAGCCCCCCAGTTTTGTATCTTCACCAAGTCCGCGACAGGCAAGGCCAAAGATTGTCGGGAACATAAGCGACATACAACCAGATATACCGACCAGTGCATATACACCAACATGCCCCCCCGCGTAGATGACAAGAGAAGTAAATACCACCGCGAGCAAAGCAAGCGAGGTCAGCAGCCGTGCAGGTGCAATATATTTCATCAGCCAGGTACAGATAAAACGTGATAAGGTAAATAACACGAGTGACGCTATGTAATAGGTAGCTGCCATTTGTTCAGCGGTTTTACCTGAAATTTCAGCCGCAACCTGCTCGAGGTTCAGTTCTTTCATCACATAACGAATGGTAAAGGACCATACCCCTATTTGGGCACCCACGTAAAAAAACTGCGCTACCACACCCCAAGCATAATGTTTCTTTTTAAATAACCTTCCAAAGGTAGACCTGAAGTTCAGAGGGCCTCCTGCCTCAGCGGTTTTGGGCATCTTCCTGTTGATGGCAATTAAAACCCATATTACGATTAATAATAATCCAAGCGAAACATAAGTCATTGTAACGGCATTTAACTCTCCGTTCTGGATTTGTCTGAGCATCTCGGGGCTCATATCTGAACGTTCTGCTGCTCCGGCCTTATTTAGTTTTGACAAAATAAACTGCTGGCTCAAAAGAATTCCTGTTATAGACCCTATCGGATTAAAAGACTGTGCAAAGTTAAGTCGTCTGGTTGCGGTTTCGTCCGAACCCATGCTAAGTATATAAGGATTTGCCGCAGTTTCAAGAATTGATAATCCGGCTGAAAGTATCCAGATGGCAGCCAGAAACCAGAAATAATCTGCAGTAAGTTTCGCAGGAAAAAACAATATGGCGCCTATTGAATACAAACCTAATCCGAGCAGTATGCCTGCTTTATAAGTATATTTCTTAATGAAAATAGCAGCCGGGATGGCTAGCAAGCCGTACCCGGCACCATAGAATACAACCTGGATGAGTGCGGTTTGTGAGTCTGACATGCTCATTATTCTTTTAAAAGCCGATAGCAGTGTGTCAGTCATGTTATTGGCAACCCCCCAGAGAAAAAACAAAATGGTTATCAATATAAAAGGAAAGATAATTCCGGAAGGGACAAGTCGTGAATTGTGATTGTTTTCCATAGAGTTAAATAGTTAATTATTCAGGCCGTTAAGATAATCATTGAATTTTATTATTTTGCTTTTGGTATTAAGAATTTTGTATCATTCATTACTCAATACCCTGATAAAAAATTAATTAATATTTTTTACATTCATGAATTATTACTAATTTTTACTCATCAAACCAAAACCATATAAAATTATGAACCTGATTGAACGCGTGAAAGGGATTATTTTAAATCCAAAAACTGAATGGAATACCATTCAACAGGAAAAAACTTCTTCTACCGATTTACTTGTGAAGTATCTGATACCGCTTGCATTGATTCCGACAATTGCAGGTTTTATCGGGTATGGGCTTATTGGCCGTAATATGCCGTTTGCCGGACATTTTGCGTCAGTATCTTACGGTATCAAATACGCTATAATCATGTTTATCAATTTGTTAATCAGCGCGTATGTAACTGCCTTTGTAATTGATTCATTAGCCCCGACTTTCTCGGCGGTTAAAAATTTTGACAAAGCATTCAGCCTGGTTGTGTATTCTTTAACGCCCATGATGGTTGCCGGTGTTTTATACATTTATCCCCCACTCGCGCTTCTTGTTATGCTGGCATCACTTTATGGCCTCTATATTCTTTATATTGGCCTGAAACCCATGATGCAGGCCCCGGATGATAAAGTCACAGTCTATTTTATAGTCAGCCTTATTGTGATGATCGCTGTTTATTTTATCATATCTTTGATCCTTACGTCTGTAATACTCAGACCGGCACTTACAGGATTCTGAAAGCTGAACAGTTTTGAGTGAAAAAAAAGGACTTACCAGGAAATCACCCTTTGGTAAGTCTTTTTTTCGTGTATCTTTGCACATGTTTTCGGGTTTTTGCCTGTTTGAATTGCTGACGCAAACAGAAAACACACCGGGTTCAACTTGTTAAAAGCACCATCCGCTGCAGGCTGTGTTAAAATCGCTGGTTCTTTAAAATGAAATAATAAAACTTTACGGGTGTTTAGCTCAGTTGGTTTAGAGCACTACCTTGACAGGGTAGGGGTCACTGGTTCGAATCCAGTAACACCCACTAATAATCAAAGTCCTTTCCATCAGGAAAGGATTTTATTTTTATGGTCGCGTTGAAAATACTTTTTCAAAAGCAAACATAAAAATAAAATGCACCGAACGATAGTGAGGGACTTTGATTGTTATGTATCTCCCAAAGTCCGGATCATGAAATAATCCAGTAACACCCACAATTATTCTATCCTTTTTTTAACCGGTTTTTTACCCTGATATTGGAAAAATTGCTATTTTCAACCTTAATTTCAAATCATTTACCGGAACAATGGCCAATATATTAGTAATAGATGATGAAAAAAGTATCCGCAACACATTGCAGGAAATCCTTGAATATGAATCGCACAAAGTAGACCTGGCTGTCAATGGCCCCGATGGATTAGAGCTTTTTGAAAAAAACAGCTATGATATTGTTCTCTGCGACATAAAAATGCCCGATATGGACGGTATCGAGGTACTCGAAAAACTTATGGAAAAACAGGCAGATGCCGCTGTTATAATGATTTCGGGGCATGGGAACATTGATACCGCGGTGGAAGCAATCAAAAAGGGTGCTTACGACTTTATTGAAAAACCCCTCGATCTTAACCGCCTGCTGGTAACGATACGCAATGCAATGGAGCGCACCCATCTCGTAACTGAAACCCGCACACTGAAACGTAAGGTAAATGGCACCTTTGAAATTGTGGGGGAATCTGAACCAATTAAAAAGGTTAAAGAGATGATTGAACGCGTTGCCCCCACGGATGCACGTGTTTTAATAACAGGGAGCAACGGTACAGGCAAGGAACTTGTTGCCAGGTGGCTCCACGAAAAAAGTGAACGGGCTTCAGGGCCCTTTGTGGAAGTAAACTGTGCTGCGATTCCTTCAGAACTTATTGAAAGTGAATTGTTCGGACATGAAAAAGGCGCATTTACTTCTGCTATTAAGCAACGTATCGGCAAATTTGAACAGGCAAACGGGGGAACCATCTTCCTCGATGAAATTGGCGATATGAGCCTGTCTGCACAAGCAAAAGTGCTCCGGGCGCTGCAGGAGAATAAAATCACGCGCGTGGGAAGTGATAAAGATATCCGGGTGGATGTGAGAATTATTGCTGCCACCAATAAAGACCTTAAAGTTGAAATAGAAAACAAAAATTTCCGCGAAGACCTATACCACCGCCTGAGCGTGATATTAATACATGTGCCTTCGCTTAACGAAAGAAAAGAAGATATAGAGTTGCTTACTGATTATTTTATCACCCAAATCTGCAATGAGTATGGCCGACCGAAAGTAACCATTAATGATGAGGCGATTAAAGAGCTGCAAAAAATTAACTGGACCGGAAATATAAGAGAGTTAAGAAATGTGGTGGAACGCCTGATCATTCTGTGCGATAAGACAATTACGGCAAAAGACGTAAAGGATTATGCCATGCCGATATCACGATAGTTCGAAAAACATTTTTGGTTTCATGAGTTTTTTTACTTTCACAAATTCAAGTAACAATTTTCAATACAATTTCGTAAGAACCTGTTAAACATCATAATCCGTAAAAATCATGAAAAAATCTATTTTCAGTAATTTCAAGCTCTTTTTCTTTTCACTCATCGCAATTTTCATTCTATCCTGTGAAAAAGATAATACCGGAAAAAATGCCGAAGACCTCAAAAACATTGAAATATCGCGATGGATATACTACTGGATGAGAGATGCATATTTATGGAACAATACCTTTTCGTGGGATATAAATGTTGAAGAAAAGACAAAACCTTTTGATTTTTTTGATGAACTGGTTTATGAAACTGAGGATAAATGGTCATATATCACCGATGAGTACAGTGTTTTAAAAGATCATTTTTCGGGAACGCCTGTTTCAATGGGTTATTCACCGGCTTTCGGGTTGCTTGGCAACGAAGGCAATGTCTTTATCATTGTTGAGTATGTCTATCCCAATTCTCCTGCCGATAATGCCGGACTGAAACGCGGAGACATCATCATTAAGATAAATGGTACAATGATGAATACCGAGAACTACTATGACCTATTCAGCCAGACAAGTTATTCGGTTGAATTGGGAAGTTTTTATCAGAATGCGATTTATCCTGCCGGACGGACCATTTCACTCACAGCCACGCAGATTGAAGCAGACCCTTTAGTTTATAATACCATTTTCAATATAGGGGAAAAGAAAATAGGCTACATGGTATATACAGATTTTATCTCGGGTGATGAAGAGCAGTATCTTACCGAACTCGACCAGCTATTTGATAATTTTAAGACCAGTCAGGTAACAGAACTGATTGTAGACTTGCGCTATAACCCCGGGGGTGAATTTAAAGCTGCCGCCCGTCTGGCTTCGGCCATTGCACCATCTTCTGTACTAAGCGGTTCAAATATTTTTGTGACAATACAATATAATGATTCACTGCAACACTACCTTGAAACAACCGAAGGCCCAGACTCAGAGAACCTTAAATATAACTACCAGGAGAATTCACATAATCTGAACCTATCAAATGTTTATTTCCTAACCACCGGAAATTCTGCCTCTGCCAGCGAGATGCTCATCGTCGGACTTGAACCTTATATGAATGTAACGGTGATCGGAGAAGCAACTTTCGGAAAATATTGTGGTTCGTGGTTGATCTACGACTTTGATATACCCCCTGCACACGACTGGGCTATGATGCCTATTGTAATGAAATACGCGAATGCGCAGGGATATACCGATTTTAAAGATGGTATTGCACCAGATTATTTGGTGGAGGATAACCTGATAGAGGCAAAACCTTTCGGCGATCTCTCTGACCCGATGCTTGCCACCGCCATTGAGAAAATTACCGGTATGACCTTTAAATCAGCAAAAACAGTCAAAACTTCAGATTTAAAGCGATTAGACAGTAAAATGGACAGGATGAAAAGAAACCTCATTATGCCCGCACCGTCAAAATAACATGTAAAGTAAGCTACTCCTTAATTATTTTAATCCTGAGTATTTCAAAGGTAACCCTGTTTTCCAGTACACAGATATAAAGCCCCGAAGGAATATTCCCAACATCCTGGTTAATGGTATAACAACCTGCCGGTCTTACACCATTTTCAAGTTGGGCGATTAACTCACCGGTAACAGAATAAATACTCAAATTTATATCGGAAGTTTCTGTAAGTGAAAATACCAAACGTGCCATATCTTTCACCGGATTGGGATAACAGTATAGATGCATTGTGCCCGACAAGCTTAGTTCATTTGTTAATCCTGTATGGTTGCCAACAATGAACTGTTTGGTAACCAGCCTGGACCACAGCGTATCTTTTTTCACCCTGGCCAAAATATTTAAAGTATCTGATAAAAGCGGCAATGCCTTGTTATCATAAACCATGATTGATTTATTCACAGCCATGCTAAAGTGGCCCGGATCGGCACCATTTAAAGAATAGCGTATCTCACCCCCATCGGGTGCGGACATCATTAACTGAAAATCTTCAGGAATTCTGCTGTCCGCGGTATTGAATACCGGGGCTTCAATTTCAGGGTACATCCCTGCATTTATAAGCTGATTGAATACTATCTCACTTCTTCGCGGAAAATAATTATAAATAAAGCTATGATAACCGCTGTTCCAGATATCATTGCTATTGTATACCCACCGGGCCTGATCTGCAATCAGGGCAGTGTCAATTGACGCGAACAGGTTTTGGTATCTCGCCAGTCCGGGATTGGGGGTCAGGGCGCCCCCTTCAAAAAAATGTTTGTTCACATGACTGATAAACAGATTTTTAAATGAGGAATTTTTCATCAGGTCAGAAAAAATACCTGAGGGACGGTTTTCCTGACCTACAGTAAATGTACGGTTATAGGTTACCGATCCCAATACACTTTCACAGTCCCAGGGTATAAAATAAAAGCCTTCAGAATTTGTTTTTCTTCTTGCTGCCACCCAGTTGTGATGGTCCCAATCTGTGGTTCCGGCATAAAAGTTCATCATAATATAATCAACCAGGTTTTCAGCATTCAGCAATTTTTCATAAGCTGCATTTGGTGACCCATCGGCATTGTTGCCAAGAAGTTTCTGGTAGTTTTCATCGTTTTCGATATTGTCACCGGCCATTTCAACCAATTTTGTCCATGCAATGGTGTCACCGGCTTCAATTTCAAAATAGTCTTTTAAAATGTCATAATCGTCAGCGCTAGCGCCAAGGTTATCCCGCATACAGTTGTCGTCCATTTGTTCGCTCAGATTATACATTCCCCAGTAGAGGCCGTTTAAATAAACATGTACAAACTTATTCTTTGCCGCATATTGTCCCATTTCGCTGAATGTTGCCTTGGCCCAGGGGTCTCTTATCTGAAGACCGAGACGTGGGGCAAACCCTCCGCGTAATATAAGCCAGTCATATTGTTTTGGCGATTCCTTACCAAATACCTGTTCTTTAAGCTTCGAGGGGCCGTATTCAGATTTAAATCCGATTTTAAACGAGTGTTTCTCAGTTTTTGCCCTTGTGCGGCTGGCGCCACCATGTATTTTCAAACCACAATTGGCCTGATAATTAAGTGAGCCGTCTGTAACATCCGAATTGAAATATTCAACCGACCCGGGACGTATCCAGCCCCGTCCGAGATGATATTTGAGGTCGCGGGTAGGCCCGTCGGGTTCGCCATTGTACATATAGATACCTCCTGAATCGGGATGCATGCTTTTAGAGAAAAAGTTATCAATATCGCTGACAATGGACATTACGGGCAGACTTTTCAAAGATTCAATAATTACAGTTTTTACATCCGTACGGTTTACAAATTCTGATTTCATATTGTAATTTCCTGCAATTTCAAAATAGTCATTGGTACCATGTATTGGACTCAGCCATGTTTCGGGGTAACCAGCCGGATTGGAAGGCTGACTTAAAACGTCTTCGGGGAAAATATAGGTCTGGGATTTGGTAATTCCTGACCCCGTACCTTCTTTCACGGCAATAGCCCGAACAACTGTTGTGGTTACAATGTTTATTGGTTCGGTATATTTTTGACCACTCTCTTTTGACGGGGTACTTGCATCGGTGGTAAAATAAATTTCTGCATCTTCAAGCCCGGTGCTCAATTTAAGGTTAAACGGGGCATCAAAAAAACCATGTTCCACACTAAAAACGGGAGGTGGCAAATAAGTACTGTCCATATTTTCTGCACCGGGAGAGGGAACAGAAAGCCACGTGAATACATCTTTCACCATTCCATAAGAAACATCGGGATACTGCACCGGGAATGAAGGCACGAATGAAGAGATAAACAAGTTGCTTCCTGGCTTTCCCAAACCCAGAAATTCACCAGAGCCGCTCAGCTTAAAATTGGTATGAAGCTTATTCTTTTCAACTTTTCTGTCTTTGCCTGAAGCAAATACTATAAGATATTCACCCGGTGCTAAAGTAATATCAGGAAATAACCATTTTGTATATATTGTTGCCTCATCAGTCAGCGACCAACCGGCAAGATTAACTTCAACAGAACCTGCATTGTTTATTTCAATCCAGTCTTCGAAATTGCCGTCTTCATCCTGCAGCGTATTGTTGTTCAGTGCCATAAACTCTGAGATAAGGATACTGTCCTGTCCGTTAGTATTGTAAACAGAGCCGACAAAAATGAGTAAAATAAAAACCAATGTTCGCAGTTTCATTTTTAGTGCTTTTATCCGGTAATCAATAAATTGGGTTTGATAATAGGTTTAATGCTTAGTGTCATGTTAATTGTCATACTGAATCCCGATGCATCGTGACTTAATATGACAAAAGATGCCTGACTTAACACTAGTGTCAAGTCAGGCATCTTTTGTCATGTTGAGCGATAGCGAACTAAGCGAAGCCTGTCTGACTGGTTCATCCAGGCAGGCGATCTCATAAAATAAACATCTGTATTTCAAGAATAAAGATTACTCCCTTAGGTCGTGAAATATGTTCTTCACTTCGTTCAGTATGACAATTGACAT
>JAFGPL010000100.1 GCA_016936215.1 Bacteroidales bacterium | reverse complement strand
CTACCGCTCCGACTTTGCTCAAACAGCAGCCCATCAACTAAGGAATTGTTGTTTGTCCTCGCCATTGGTGAGGGAATCTTTGATTAAATTATTAATTGTAGCATTTTTTAAAAATTTCTTTATGTCCCCATATTTTTTGCTTGATCCGTAAACATTACCCCAGCCTTAAAATCCGCGACAAATTCTTTTCCCCCGGTAATTTCCGCCCTGTGATAAAATCATATCAATAAAATGCCTGTTTAGTCATAACTTTACAGTATCTTTTTTAATCGAACGTTGTATCTTTTGTGTCAATTTTACTACTATTGTGAACAGATTTCAGATTCATGGACCGGAAGCCAGACCAGAAACATAACAGTGATACACTAAACGGTTCGGTTTTACTGAACGGACAGGGGGTGATACTGCAGCTATTGCAACTGTTTTCAGAAACAACAGATATTGACATTGCTTTGCAGCGTGCCTGCAATATCATTCCCGAAATGTTCGACCTGCCCGAAAGCGTTTATGTGCGGATTACTTTTGACGGGAACGAGTATACCAGCAAAAATTTCAGGGAGACCCGTTACCAGAGGATAACAAGTTTCGATATACCGAACGATAAATCAGGTTCGGTTGAAATCTATTTTCAAAAGCAGTTGTACGAAAATATTGCCGAGGTTTTTCCGGTTGGGAACAATTCCATTTTAGAACATATTGTAACCATACTTACCGGGGCCATATCAAAAACCCAGCTTCAGGATTTGCATTACGACATTAATGAGCGGCTCAAAGAACTAAAGGGGATTAATTTTACAGCCCTGGCGCTCAGAGAAGGTAAAACGCTTGAAGAAAGCCTTCAGGAGATATGCTCGTTCCTGCCCCAGGCATGGCAATACCCCGAACATACGGTGGCCAGGATTATATTCGGCGACAAGGTTTTTACCAGTAAAAATTTTGTCGAGACACAATGGTTGCAGAAGCAGGTATTCGAAACCCCCGACAGCAAAACGGGGTCTATTGAAGTATTCTACCTGAAACCATTCCCCGATGAAGACGAAGGCCCGTTTATGAAAGAAGAGCGCAACCTTATTGATAACCTTGCCGCGCTTATCTCCGGGTCGGTATCAAAAAATAACCTGCAAACGCTGCTTGCACAGAATACCGAGCGGTTGAAAGAACTTCACGGCTTAAACCAGACTTCGGCCATCCTGAAAGAAGACCGTACCCTTGAAGAATCACTGCAGCTTATCTGCAGCATCCTGCCCAATGCATGGCAGTACCCAAAGTATACGGTGGCAAGGATAACCTATGGAAAAAAGGTTTTTACAAGCCCGGGTTTTAAAGAATCACCATGGTGCCAGAAACAGGAGTTCGAGGCGCCAAAAAACCGCAAAGGGCTTATCGAGATCTTTTACCTGCAAGAGTGTCCCGACGAACACGAGGGGCCCTTCCTGAAAGAAGAAAGAAACCTCCTCATCAACCTTGCCAACCTTATTGCCGGGTCGGCTACCAAAGAGGTTTTCGACAGGCTTCAGTTTGAGAACAGGGAGCGCCTGAAGGAACTCAAGGGCATCAACCTTACATCAAGGATTATTGCCGAGGGAAAGTCGCCCGAAGAAACGCTGCAGGAAATCTGTTCCATACTGCCAAAAGCCTGGCAGTATCCGCAATATACGGCAGCCCGCATTAAATACGAAGGCAATACCTACATCAGCAAAAAGTTCAGGGTCACCCGATGGGTGCAGAAAGAAAATTTCGTTACCATTGACAACAGGAAAGGTACAATAGAGATATATTACCTTAAAGAGTTCCCGTTTGAATACGAGGGGCCTTTTCTCAAAGAAGAGCGTGAACTGCTTATAAACATTGCCAAGCTCATCAGCGGGTACCTTAACAATTTCAAAGGCAGGGAGATATTTAACAAATCCGCAGCCAAAACACCGCAACCTGCGCAGGCCGAACAATACCGTAAATCGCTTGTGAAGGATAAACAACCGTTGCAGTTGTTTTTCAACAAACAGATCATAGACAAGTACATTTACTTCGACATGATGAAATACAAGGTAAAGGAGATTTTGTTTGTTGCCACTCTTTACGATGCCTTCATCCTCGAAAACGAAGACCATTTCTTTGAGCAGTTTATGGGCGAAATATACCAGTACAGCCTGTTCTCGCTCCCCAGGATCACCGGGGTAACTTCTGCCAGCGAAGCGCTCGAATTGCTTGAGACAACACCGTTCGACCTGGTGATACTCATGGCGGGGATTGACCAGGCGTACCCCGTTGAGCTTAGTAAGACAATCAGGAAGCGGAAGCCCGATACACCCATCTACCTTTTGCTGAACCAGAAAAGCAATATACAGTATTTTGAAGAGATGCTGCCTTTCAGCAATACCATTGACAAGCTTTACGTGTGGAACGGCGACTCCCAGATATTCTTCGGTATCGTTAAATCTATTGAAGACAAGGCCAATGTGGAAAACGATACCCGCATAGGACTGGTGAGGGTTATCCTGCTTATTGAAGACTCGGCGCAGTATTATTCAAAATACATCCCTATTCTCTATTCCATTGTTTTCGGACAGGTGCAGCAACTGCTTGTTGAGGTTGAGAAGAATGAGCTTGACAAAATATGCAAGATGAGGTCGCGCCCGAAGATACTGCATGCCCGCAATTTCGAAGATGCCGTTTATCTTTTTCACAAGTACAAGGATTTTCTTTTATGCGTAATCTCAGATGTTGAGTTCGAAAAAGACGGACAGCTTAACAAAAACGCGGGGATCAACCTTATTAAATATATAAAGGGGAACATTAAAAACCTGCCGATTATCTTGCAGTCTGCCGATACTGCCAACGAAGAGATTGCCCGTGAGCTGGGTGTGGGCTTTTTCAATAAAAACTCGGAGAGCCTGCTCAGCGACCTGAAAAAATTCCTCACTTTTTACCTGGCCTTTGGCGATTTTATATTCAGGAACAAGGAAGGCAAACCGGTGGCTGTTGCCAGGTCGCTCAGCGAGTTTGTGAATATCCTTCACACCGTTCCCGAGGATGTGCTTTTTTCCCATGCACTCGAAAACCAGTTTTCACTCTGGCTGATGGGCCGAGGCGAAATTCACCTTGCTAAGCTGCTTAATCCCATAAAAGTTACTGATTTTTCTAACCTGCACGATTTCAGAAGGTTTCTGATAGCTACCATCAGGCAGCACCTTGATGAGAAGAAAAAGGGCAAAGTGCTCGATTTTGACGAGACCACAGAAATTGATGAAAAAAACATTGTCAACTTCTCCAGCGGTTCGCTTGGGGGTAAGGGAAGAGGCCTTGCATTTATAAACACGCTGATCCATAACCTCGATTTTTCATCGCTCTCTAAAGAGATCAATGTAAGAACACCGAAAACTGCCGTGATAGGGATTGATGAATTTGAGATATTCCTCGACAGGAACAAACTCTATGATAAGATATTTAATCCAGATATACCGTATCAAAAAATCAGGGAGTATTTTTTCAACGGGCACTTGTCGCCCGAACTCATGAAGAAACTCGAGTTGTTTGTAAACCAGATAACACGCCCTATTGCCGTGAGGTCTTCAAGCCTTTCAGAAGATTCAATAACGCAGCCATTTGCCGGTGTTTTCGACACGTATATTATACCCAATAACCATCCGAATAAATTCCTTCGGTACCAGAACCTGCTGAATGCCATCAAACTGGTTTATGCTTCGGTTTATTCGGCCAGTGCCCGGACATATTTCAGGGCTATCAACCACAAACTCGAGGAAGAACGTATGGCCGTGGTATTGCAGGAGCTTGTCGGACAGCAATACGATAACTATTATTATCCCCATATCAGCGGGGTGGCTAGTTCGTACAACTATTATCCTGTTTCGCACATGAAACCCGAAGAGGGCTTTGCCATAGCGGCACTGGGATTGGGCTCATATGTGGTGGAAGGGGGCAAAGCATTCAGGTTTTCGCCCAGGTACCCCAATATCGAGATGTATTCCCCCAAAGACCTCATCAACAGCACACAGGTGAATTTCCTTGCCGTAGACCTTACCAAGCCTGATATTGACCTGATGAAATACGGGGAAAAGGCATCCCTTGCAATGCTCGATATATACGAAGCCGAAAAACACGGTACCATGAAACACCTGGCTTCGGTTTATAACCCCGATAACGACAGGATAGAAATCGGCCTTTCTGCTTATGGACCGCGTATCCTTAATTTTGCAGATATTCTCAAATACAACTATTTTCCGCTGGCCGAAACCATTGATATCATGCTGCATACCGTTAAAGATGCCATGGGTTCACCGGTGGAAATAGAATACGCGGTTGACCTTACCCGCACGCTCAACGACAGACCATCGTTTTACCTGTTGCAGATCAAACCCCTGGTCGAGAACCTTTCAGATATTAAAATTGATGCCGGAAAGGTAAACCATGAAGACATCTTACTCTTCACCACATCAAGCCTCGGTAATGGTAAAATTACCAACCTGAAGGATGTAATATTTATAGACCGCGAAAGCTTCGATAAACTTAAAACGCTTGAAATGGTGCAGGAAATCGAGGAGTTGAACAATTATATGTCGCTGAACAACAGGCAATATATGCTTATTGGTCCCGGAAGGTGGGGCACCCGCGACCAGTTTCTCGGGATACCTGTTATCTGGCCGCAGATAAGCAATGCCAAAATCATCGTGGAGATCAGCTTAGCCAATTTCCCGTTGGATTCTTCCTTAGGTTCTCATTTTTTTCACAACCTTACCTCGATGAACGTAGGCTATTTCGCGGTACAGGATTCTTCTTCCACCGACTTTATTCAATGGAAAATACTTGAAAAACAAAAGCTGGTGCACAGCACAAAATATTTCAGGCATGTGGAATTTCAAAAACCTTTTACGGTTTTAATGGATGGAAAAAGCAGGACATCATTAATTCAGCTTTAAACAGATTTTTGAAATGGATAAAATATCAATTGGGATATACGATGAGCATAAACTGGTGCAACAAGGCATAAGCTCATTGCTGGCAGATGTTGAGGATATAGAAATTGTTCTCAAGGCCGATGAAAAGGCAAAACTGGTAGAAAGCCTTAAAGCAATTAATGTAAACATATTGATTATCAATGTGCATATCTTAAATACTATAGTACTGAACCTGCTCAGCCAGTTGTCCATTTCATTCCCCCGTGTGCGTATTCTGGTTTTATCGGTGCACAACGATGAAGAATTCATACTCAAAATCATCCGGTCGGGCGCCAAGGGATTTTTAGACAAAGACACCGACAGAAGAGAGCTTATCGAGGCCATCTATACCATACGCAGCGGGTACGATTTTTACAGCAAATCCATCACACACCTGCTGGTTAATAAATATATCACCAAACTTAAATCGGAAGACGGGGACTTTTCCGCAAATATCAAAAACCTGAGCTTACGCGAAATAGAGATATTAAAACTGTGGGGGAAAAGCCATTCCAACAAAGAGATTGCCGACAGGCTGTTTATCAGCGTCCGCACGGTTGAATCGCACAAAAACCATATCATGCAGAAGCTTAATCTTAAAACGATCGTTGACCTGGTGAAATTTGCCATTAAAAACAACCTGATCGAGATTTGAACCCTTCCTAAGAAAATTACAGAAATTCATCAGTATATTACTGAATTTAAGCCTTCACGGGAATAACATCACCATAGTTTTTCTATTTTAGCGCCGTAATTCCAAAGCATTCATCAGGTTGCATTTACAAGGGAATTTTTCAGAGTATTAACCAATAAAACAGAATAATACATATGGCAAACATTTTAGATGTGAAGATCAACGATTTTATGGCAAAGGTCATTGCCAAGAATCCCGGCGAGACTGAATTTCACCAGGCTGTGAAAGAGGTGGTTGAATCGCTGCTCCCTTTTATCGAAGAAAATCCAAAATACAGGCATGCAAAGATACTTGAGCGTATTACCGAGCCCGAGCGCGTGATTATGTTCAGGGTACCCTGGCTCGATGACAAAGGAGAGATACAGGTGAACAGGGGTTTCCGTATAGAGATGAACAGCGCTATTGGCCCTTACAAAGGAGGCCTGCGTTTTCACCCTACTGTAAACCTTGGTATACTTAAGTTCCTGGCATTTGAGCAGGTATTTAAAAACAGCCTTACCACACTGCCGATGGGTGGCGGAAAAGGTGGTTCGGATTTCGATCCCAAAGCAAAATCAGACAACGAGGTGATGCGTTTCTGCCAGAGCTTCATGACCGAGCTTTCACGCCACATTGGTCAGGATACCGACGTGCCTGCAGGCGATATAGGCGTTGGCGGCCGGGAGATTGGTTACATGTTTGGCCAGTACAAGCGTATCAGGAATGAATTTACCGGTGTGCTTACCGGTAAAGGCCTTGAGTGGGGCGGCAGCCTTATTCGTCCCGAAGCTACAGGTTACGGTGCTGTATATTTTGCCGAAGAGATGCTGAAAACGAAGAACGAAAGCATGAAAGGAAAGATTGCAACCGTATCGGGTTCGGGAAATGTGGCACAGTACACTGTTGAAAAACTGCTTCAACTGGGCGCTAAACCTGTGACATTGTCAGACTCCGAAGGATTTATCTACGACCCGGATGGAATAGATACAGAGAAACTGCAGTATGTAATGCACCTTAAAAACATCAAGAGGGGAAGGATTAAAGAGTACGCTGATAAGTATAAAGTAAAATACGTGGAAGGACAAAGGCCGTGGAGCGTTAAATGTGACCTGGCTTTCCCGAGCGCCACACAAAACGAGATCAACGAAGACGACGCACGCGAACTGGTAAAAAACGGCTGCAAGGTGGTTTCAGAAGGCGCCAATATGCCGTCAACACCTGAGGCTGTTGAAGTCTTCCTTAGCGAAAAAATTCTTTACGGTCCTGGCAAAGCTGCTAATGCAGGCGGTGTGGCCACATCGGGTCTTGAAATGACGCAAAACTCAATGCGTCTGCCCTGGTCGAGGGAAGAGGTTGACAGCAAGCTGCACCAGATCATGATCAATATCCACGCAACATGCGTGAAATATGGCACAGATTCATCAGGGTACATCAATTACGTGAACGGTGCAAACATTGGCGGTTTTATCAAAGTTGCCGATGCCATGATCGCACAGGGATTGGTTTAGCAATCATCACACTGTTACATCATATTTCATTTAAAGCCGCCGGAGCGTTTAGCCTTCGGCGGCTTTTTTTTAATTGTTTTGAAGCTGTCTGAAAAGTCATTTTCCTTGCCATCCTTAGTCCCGGTGCATCGAGAAGAAACATGACAAATCATATAGAAAACTGTCTTTTTACAAAACTATAACGAAACACCATACTTGTCCGCACCGTATATAAGATTAATTATTATTGATTTAGGAAAGGTGATATATAGAATTATTATTACGATTTGGATATGAATTACCAAAAACTTCACCTGGTAAAAGGGAAACCTCTTATGGTTCTGGAATATGACCCTGTAAGCGGAGCGCCGCTTCGTTGTGAATTCGGCCTTAGCGAAGCTAAAAATGAAAACCTGGGCGGGGCAGAGGGAGCCATCTCTGAACCATTTTTAAATGCAGGTACCCTTGAATATGCTGATAAACTGAATTTAGCAGGTTCTGATACACTGTTGTGCAATTGGTCTGCTGTAACCACCCATGAAGCATTAAGTGCCGGCAGATTCGAGTTTCCAGTTGGCTAATGATGAATCTAAATACCATCAATTCTTAAACTTAAAAGAAAAAAAATGACAAACATTGCTTTATGTAAAAAATGTAAAAAGAGAGGATTTGATTTGAAACAGGGAATAGTATGCAGCCTGACCAATGAAAAGCCAAATTTCGAAGGTGACTGTCCGTATTTCGAAAACGATGAAAAAGTAAAGGAATTTAAAGGACTAGGCTTACGGCCAAATGATCAGCGGGCAAAAGTGTTGCTTGCATTAATCTGGATCGTCCTGTTGCTCGAGATGATTTCTCTGGTTTCAAGCGCATTGCAATATAATTTGCTTCAGACTGTGTCGAATGGCGGTGAGATTTCTATGGAGGCTGCAAATGCAAATGATTTAAGGGAACAGACAATAGGAATTCTATATTTGATTGCTTATATAATCTCCGGTATTACATTTATCATGTGGTTTAGAAGGGCTTATTATAATTTGCACCAGAGGGTGAAAAATCTTTCTTGTGAAGAAGGATGGGCCGCAGGTAGCTGGTTTGTCCCTGTTGTGAACCTTTACAGGCCATTCCAGATTATGAAAGAACTGTATGAAGAGACAAAACACTATTTAATTTCAGGTAATAACCCTGTGCAGCCCGATTTATCCACTAGGTTTCTTGGATTATGGTGGGCCTTGTGGATTATTAACGGAATAATCGGACAGATCATTTTCAGGCTTTACAGGAATGCCGATACATTGCCTGAGTTACTCACAAGCACTTCTTTTGATATGATAAGCGGGGCAATCGGGGTAGGATTGGGATTTGTTACCATTAAGGTGATTAAAGATTATTCCAATGCAGAGGGGTTATTAATTATCAATACCTGAATAACGTTGATTGTTTCTCTTCAGGTTTTACTCCTGTCTCGTAGTTTTTTTCAGGTGTTAGGCTTTAGGCATTTAGGGAAAGACAAAAGAGTTTTGGGTTACAGGTTCCGGGTTTCAGTTTAACAAAGCTTACAGCTAACCCCTTTCTTTCAAAATTCTCTTTTCCCAGCTTTCTTTTCAAGGTTGATATACACCACGAACTGCTGCGAAAAATCAAGCGCTCCGGGCACGAAATGAAATGAGAACTGCAGCCTGCCGGTGATCAGCGATCCTTTGCTGCGGGTGTAAGAAAGATCAAGCCGCTGGTAAGATGTCGAGGTATAAAACCTGTCGCCGTAAAGCAGTGTATGTGCATCGCCAGTGTAAAACGTGCCATGAAGCCCGAACCCTTTATGTGCCAGGTGAAGTTCTGAATACCATCCGACGGGTGTCCTTGCATCATAAACGTTCCTCAGCCTGTCGTAGCTAAAGGCGATACCCGAAGATAAAACCATGCTGTCCAATGGCAGCCATGAGGAAAGATTTGTGCCCAATACAGCCGTGATACCGCCGTTATCGCGCAGGTGGTCATCCGGTATAGGGACAGCAGGGGCAGCGTAATGGTACATGAGGAGGTTATGCTCGTAAAAAAGCAGGTCGCTGCCAATATGTCCGGTGGCGCCTATAAGAAAAGTTTCGCGCTTGTTGGCAGATTGCCTGCCTGTCCAGTCTATCCATACATTATGACGGAAGAGTCCTTTCTCATACTCAATAAACATTCCCTCTGTATTTGGCCTGTAATACTCAAGGGTGTCGGTAAGCAATATCTTTGGCTGGCTGATAAGCCCCTTGCGCGGAAAAGCGCCGAGGAGAAATTTCAGGGGGCCTTTTTCTGCGTGGTAGTAAAGGGTAATGTCGGGTGCAATAAGTTCACCCTTGCTGCCAAATTCGTACAGGTAGTTCAGGCCGGCCCTGAAGCGGTTGTTTGCATCAATTGCAAAACCGGCGCCTGCAGAAACCCTGGCGCCAAACATGGTCTGGTCGTTGGTGTATTCGTTGAAATACTCCCTGTTATCGAAGAAACCGTGAAAACCTGCCTGCCACTCAAAAGTCTGGTTGAACGACAATGTGAAATAAAAGAAAGAAAAAGACAGGCACAAGAGTATTTTCTTCATTCAATGGTGAATTATCATGTGCAATGGTAGTGATTTTTTCAAAGAAAGAAAACAAAATTACCGGGCAGAATGACGACCGAAGGGGGTAAAACTCCCCGTACAAAAACAAAAAAGACAAAAACACAGGCAAAAGCCTGTAATAATATATTCGGCAGAGGCAGGAGCCTCCGCCGAACCAACTATTATTTTATTACCTTTTACAGTTTAGGGCGAACGGGAGATTAACCTAATCTGAATAACATTACAGTTTATTTGACCCGCTTCTTCCATTGTTGGGGATTTCTTTTCATATGTAAAACTGCATAAATAAGAACCTGATTGTTTAGTTCTATTCTATAGTAAAGTATGTAAGGAAACCGCTTTGTAATCGCTTTTCTTATTCCCTTGTATTTCTCTTCGTAATGATATGGATTTTGTTCAATAAAGTGTTTCTCGTTTTCTATAGCAATAAAAAGTTCATCACCTAAACCAACACGCCTTTTCTCATACCATTTTATCGCTTCTAAGATGTCTTGTTGAGCCTCTTTTCTGAAATAGACCTGGTATCTCATAAGATTTTTTTAACGCTTTTTTTTACTTCATCCCAACTAACTACATCATTCGGGTTGTTCTTATGGGCCTCTAAGCGTTCGTCCAGGATTTTCTTATGTTCTTCACTGATTTCTGATACCTCCGTATCGGCTGCAATGCTATCCCAAATAGTTTGCACAAGGTGTATTCTTTCGTCGATACTAAGTTTTAATATATTCTTAATTTCTGTCATTACTTGTTTCATTTAAATTTCAAAGTTAACGATTATTTACCACTCCTGGTTTTGTTTAACAAATGATATTTTTGGCGCGTACATCCGTGTCTTTAATACCAAACAAACCGATCCCTCCTATCTCCCCCCCGCGAATCGCCCCCCTTTAGGGTTGGGGTAAAAACCCCCGCACAAAAACAAAAAGGATAAAAAAAGGCAAAAGCCTGTAATAATATATTCGACAGAGGCAGGAGCCTCCGCCGAACCAACTGTTATTTTATTTAGAATCTTACAGCCTCTGGTGAACGGGGCTGTGAGGAAAAGGCCATTTAAAAGATATATTTTCAGCTAACTTCTTTTACCTATTTTTTGTATTTTCTCCGGATCTTGCCTTGTATCAAAAATGCCCAACACTCTTATTTCCTCTTTATCTTCATCTTTCTTATGGACTATTTTAAATCTTCTGGATTTTATATACCTGAAAGGTTCCTTAAATATGGCTCATAAGGATAGTTCACCTCAGGTTCTTCGACTAATTTGTCTACTGCTGCCAATATCCCGTCCCTTACACCTTCAGCGCCTTGAACAGTCTTCTTTAAATAATGCTTGTAAATTGATTTTAATTCGGACTTGGCCGACCTGTTCCATTTGATTGTGTAATTAGCCATTACCAGTCTTTCGATTCTTTTTTCAGGTCTTCATGCAATATATAATCCCCATTTTCTATTTCTGCATCCCTTTTTTCAATCTCAGCTTTATAAGTTTTTTGGGTAAGTGGCTTACCTGTTTGTACATCATAACCAATTACAGGGTCTGCATTTTCGATAATATTAAACATCTTTTCAAAGACTTCGTTCACGAGATGTTCATCAATATGGTGCAAATGACTGTGTATATATTCCCGTTTTTCAAGTAAATTCATAGCAGTAAATTTTTTAGTACTTACAAAGTTAACGTTTTTCACTTTTATTAGTTTTATTAAGTGGATGATATTTATTAACCCGCTTAATTCGTGGATTTTAGTTGAATTCTAATGTTTATGCGGGTTAACCCCGATTTACAAATACTCAATTTTGGGGTTTT
>JAFGPL010000099.1 GCA_016936215.1 Bacteroidales bacterium | reverse complement strand
AGACAAAGGACCAAGCCACCTATGTTTCATAATAGAAAGAAATTAATTTGATAACCAGCCTGTTATGCCCTTAACTTAATGACATTGAGCTCGCGCCAGCAGGAGGGGAATTAATAGATAGTACTGCTAATCTTTAGCCTGGTATTGTTGTGTTAATCGTGGCTCTAATTGGTATAAACATGCAGAGATACAACAAAAAATATAAAGACCTAAAGGAATTATGGCAGACAGAAGATAAGTCTACAAAAAAGAGAAAAGGCTGGAATATAATATTTTATATTATAGTATCGGTATTAATACTCATTGCTTATGGAATTATAAAGCATAACCTTATAAGAGGGAAAAGCTTTTTAGGCTAGAAAAATAAAACACGGCATCGTCCGGGTTTTTGCTATATAAACGGGTTTACAATTTTCAGTTTGTTTTCAACCATTTGTCCATGCTGCATGTCTTCACTGTAAAGGGTTGTGCAGTTGCAGGACATGGCAGCCGAAACAATCAAAGAATCATAAAAAGAGTACTGGTATTTATCGGCGATATCACAGGCGTTGGCAATTGTGTCCTGGTTGTTTACATGAAGAAGATTGTTTTTACCCGATTCAACTACTGCCTTTTGTGTATCTTTCCATGTATTGCCAAATTTTTTAGTAAGAGTGTTTGCCAGTTCCTGCAAAACCTGTGTACTGATATATGAAAGGTTTTCGGCAACAAGTTTTCGGGCAATCTTTTGTTTAACCAGGTCTGTTGCCGAATAGGAATAAACCAGTATATTGGTGTCAAGAAAAACTCTATCGTTCATTAGCTTCTTCCCGGTTAAATTTAAACTCTCTTGTATCGAGCTTTACAGCGTCAAAAGTAACATGTTTTTTCTTTAATTGTTGTTTTTCAGCACCTTCCTCAAGGGTAAAGGCTATCACTTCAACCTGTTTTCCTACGTAGTCCTCAGGTAAAGGAAGGGTGAGCACATTTTTATCGGCCGTTATAACTGTACGTATCATAGTTTTAAATATAAAGAGTTTCAATATTTTTAAATTATATACTTTTATTATCCCATCTCTGGGCGACTTACATCTTTTATATTTTCTTCATCCTGCTCAAAAAGGAAAGGCAGATGCAATACTCTATTTTATCTTCATCTCTGTTCTTTAAAGGCAATTTTTGTAGCTTAAAAAAAACAAAAACAGTTTGTAAATCTTAAAATGTTAAGTTACAGGACAAAAATAATGAAAAATTATGGCTTAGACAATTCGAGACAGACAATAAAGTATATCACTTTTTTAATAATGACTTTACATCAAAAAATACCCCGGCAAGGCTTTTGATATCCTTCCGGGGTATTTCATCCAACTATTACTAAACTTCTACTTTTTTATAACAATCTTATGCACCGATTCATTAATCTTTACAAAGTATAACCCTTCCGGAAATGATGATACATCAATGCTGGTCTCATCTGTATTCATTATCGTTTCCACCAGCTTTTGTCCCTTGTCATTAAATACCTCTATTAGAGTGGCAGTGTGTAACTGATTTTTGATGAATATTCTTCCGTTTGCAGGATTTGGAAAGACTATGAATTCCTTTAAAGAAGCATCATCCAGCGAACTTGGCTCACCTACGTTAAGTGTTTGGGTGATTGTGCCGGGTGCGGCATGATACAGAAAGTTGCCAGGCTGTGAAGCCGTTATATCAGTTGTGCCTGCACCGACAAGTGTAACTGTAATACCGTTAATGGTTGCAACAGATATATTTGAACTATTGTAAACCATTGGCAGGTTAGATGTTGCAGTGCCAGTAAGCTCAAAAGGGGCTTCACCCATTCTTTTACCGGGTAATTCACCAAATTCGATTGTCTGGGGTAACTTTTCACAAACTGTGGTATCCGGCATCCAGTCTATGCCAAAAGAAGGATTAGTAGTTTTGGCAAATATATTGGCAATGGTATAGGCTGCTGCCTGCTCATCGGTGAGCTGAATACCTGGGTAATTGACATTGGTAGAGCGCTGGTCGGGTTTATAGCCCGGGCCAAAACATTTATACTCGGCAAACAGCGGGTCTAATCCGGCAGTCATGTTGGTCCAGCCAGCAGGAGCGAGAGTGGCAGGTTCTTCGCAATACATAAAGACCACTTTAGGATTTCCCTGCCAGGGCCTGCCAAGATAAACCGAAGAGATGGTGTTTCCGTCATACCCGGTTTTGTCGGTCATTATTTTGCTGTTTCTGAAGACATATCCGAATTTTGAATTGACATTGGTACTTGCTGCGGTAAGCGGTGCTCCGCTGCGGATAATTTTAAACTCGCAACTGTCAAATACCACCGTTGCCTGGCCAAATATATAATCCACCGCACCTTCGATGTAACAGCTTTTCATATAAATCCTGCCAAGACCATAAGTGTAATAGGTATCCTGGTACCCCTTCAAACGGCAATGATAATAGCTCTGCCTGTCGCCGTTTGTTCTCAGTGCAACTGCCTGTGCTGTCTGGTTGGTATTCTGAAAGGTGATTTTGTAAGCTGCGAAATCATTCGGTTCAATGGAAACACTGTATGAACCCGATGTGCCCACTGTTCCTCCCGAACCATTAGGTGTGTTGGCATTGTCGTCATAGGTTAAAATGGTACTGTCCGGATGGTCACCTCTAAGCACTACATTCACTTTATTCCTTTCCAGTATCAGTTTTTCTTTGTAAACGCCTGGTTTAATGTATATTGTCCATGTTCCGGTATAGAGTTCGGGTACGGCATCGAAGGCTGCCTGAACGGTTGTGTAGTCACCGCTTCCGTCTTTGGCCACTGTTTTCATCACATCAGGGGCTGCAGTTTGTGTGGTGAATTCAACTACTTCACCGTACCCTGTTCCTGCTGAGTTGGTTGCATAAGCCCTGAGATAATATTTTGTGTTTTCTGCAAGGGGATGGGCGATGCTTTTGAATGTTCCCAGTCCTTCCCCGTCCATTGTAAAGTTGTCTGTTGTTTCAGGAGCGCCGGTCGTATTCCAGCAGATTCCCCTGGCAGTTACAGTATCGCCTCCCCATTCGGTAACGTTTCCGCCACTTTCTGCAGTTTTTACCAAAACAGATGAAACGGATGTTGTAGTAACTGTAGGAAGTACCACCGATGAAAGTGTGGTGAATGTTTTTTCTTCGCCATATGAAGTACCCGCCAGGTTTGTGGCATAAGTCCTTAAATAGTATAACTTACCGGGTATAAGACCTGTTACATGGCTTACAAATGACCCCGATCCGGTTCCATCGGTGGTCTTTGGGTCTTCTTCAACTGTCGGGGCAGCTATCGTATCCCATACAACACCCCTGGCAATGACTGCTGATCCCCCGTCGGTAGGAATAGAACCCCCGCATGTGACGAATGTGGTAGAGAGATAAGATAGATTTCCGGTTGTCACTGTAGGCGGGTCTGCAGTCAATCCGGTAGTGGAACCTTTTATAATGACATCATTGACAGCTATCAGTTTGGCCCATCCGGCTGATGCGGTATTATGGGGATATACTCTCAGGTAAAAGGTTTCACCGGTATAAACATTGGTGTCAATTGCTGTTTTCCATGTACTTAGTGCATTTCCGGGAAGTTGTGCGTCAGGAAACAACAGGGTGGCATCAGAAAAATCAGGTTTTAAGGAATAGTATATAGCTGCTTTGAAATTCGATTCAAACCAGCCCCCTATGTTAATTTTTACCGAATCAATATGAAATGTTCCTCCTGTCTTGGGAGAAACTTCAAATCCAAAATACAGATATGATACTGTATCAGCTTCTGCATTCCATATCTTTGACACTGTATGAATAGCTCCTGCAGTTACATTATTTCCACCATTTAATGGTAAATCGGTAGTAGTGTTGTACAAAGTTAATGAATCACTATATGTTGGGGCATTTGACAACAGGTTTCCGGATATCACGGCTGACGGCAAACCATTCTCAAACCATTTTACCGAAGCAGGCGCAGGGAGACTTTCTCCTTCCCCTTTTACCATTAAATTTTTAATACAGAAGTATTTACCGGTTCTTACAGTGGGGTCTTCCACCCAAAAATATACCCTTACATACAGCGTTTCACCATCTTCAATAGTTATTCCTGGTTTTGCCTGTACCTTGGTCCAACTGTCCCTTACAACATAGCCGGTTGAAATTCCGATTGAATCGGGATTTGCAAATGCAGGGTCGGTGGAATAAAATATTTCTGCTTTCATGGTATTAATTGCAGTAGCTGTAATCTCCATAATAAGGGAATCGAGGTAGAATTTTGAGTAAGGTTGGGGCGAAACTGCAAACTGAATGTAAACATCATCCAGCGGTGAGATCTGATTTGCCGGCCATGCGCCCCCGGTTATCTGCGAACGCTGGCTGCCGTCATAACCCGAATAATCACGAATTTGTGTATTGCTGCCACCCGATTCATCTGCAGCAATTAGGTTACCCGATACTGATGCTTCAATGCCGGTACCTCCTGACTCAGGATTTGAAAGTTCCCAAAATGCCGATGCAGGGATCAATTCATCAGATTGTCCCATTATGTTTTGGTTCAGTGCTATTAAAGCAAAAAAACAAAAGAGTACAAACGTCCTTTTCATAGTCATATAATTTAATTACATTTATTTAAATACCAACTCATAACCGTGTTACACCCGGTTTTAAGGCAATAAAAATAAGCCGGAAGTGAAAATAGCTTTGGGAATAATTGTTTTAAAAGTGGTAGTTTTTGATTGTCTTACTTAGTTTCTCTGTTTAAGAAAACTTGATGGAGCTTTTTTAAAACGCTCTTTAAACCGCTTACTGAAATAGCCCGGATCGTTAAAACCGGTCATGTAAGAAACCTCTGAAATGTTGTAGCTGCCCGATTCAAGCAATTGAACAGCTTTGTTTAACCTGAGTTCATTTACAAAGTCAATAGGTGAACTACCTGTAAGCCCTTTTATTTTTTTAAAGAAATTGGTCCTTCCCATTCCCAGTGATCTTGCAATGTCTTCAATCCTGAACTCTGATATACTGATATTTTCTTCAATGATCCCTATCACAGTTTTTAGAAATTCAGAATCTTTATCGGTTATAACAGGTTCATTAACACCCTTTATATCAATTAGCTTAACCTGGTTGATGTATTTTTCGGCAAGCAACCTTCGTTGTTCCAGAAGATTGGTTATTTGTGCCTGTAAAAGCAGACTGTTAAATGGTTTTGTGATATAGGCATCGGCGCCGTATTTCAAACCTTCAACCTTGCTTTCTACAGAGGCTTTCGCGGTGAGAAGTATCACAGGGATATGGCTGGTGACAAAGTCGCTCTTTAGTTTGTTTGTCATTTCTATACCATCCATTTCAGGCATCATCACATCCGAAATAATAAGATCGGGCAGGATGGCAAAGGCTTTTTGGTAACCTTCGGCACCATTAACAGATTCTTCAATGAAATATTTTTCACTAAAAAGACTGACCATAAATTTACGCAAATCAGCATTGTCTTCAACAATAAGCAAAACCGGCTTATCTTTGTTTGTATGCTCTTTTAAGCTGATATCAGGATTTTTGGTGATATCTGTAAACATATTTTGCATTTCAGGGGGCTGGATTGTATTTACGCCATTGGCTTCAATAAACTCTGCATATTCTTTATTAAAATGATCTTTTCCAAGCTTAAGCTGAACAGTAAAAACAGAACCTTTACCTTCGGTGCTTTCAAAGCTGATTGTTCCGTTATGCAGGTCTATCAGCTCTTTAGACAATGACAAACCTATACCGGTCCCCATGTATCCGATGCTTTTTGAATCGTGAATATCGGCAAAACGTTTGAATATCAAGGGTATTTTTTCTTTCGGTATTCCTATTCCCTCATCGCGTACTTCAATGGTAACATAATCCTGTTGGTCGTAATGTGTTATTCTTAGTTCAATTTTTCGCGATGCGGGTGTAAATTTAAATGCATTCGATAAAAGGTTGAATATTACTATGTCTGTCTTTTCCTCGTCTATCCATATAAAAAGGCTTTGTACATTGCTGTTTATGCTGAAGTTTATTTTTTTTTCTTCTGCGAGTTCTTTGAAATTTGAGGCAATTTCCCTGACAAACAGCACAATATCAATATATGTTAATTTTAGCACCATTTTCTTGTTCTGGATTTTCCTGAAGCTTAGCAACTGGTTGATGAGCTTTAACATTCTTTTGGCATTGCGGTCAATCAGTTGTATGAATTCCTTTCCACGATCGGTTAACTGCTCACTATGTGTAATCTCATCCAGGGGGCCAAGAATAAGGGTTAAAGGAGTGCGCAGTTCATGTGAAATATTGGTAAAAAACCTAAGTTTCAGGTCGGACATCTCTCTTTCTATCACAACCCTGTTGCGAAGTCTTATCATGGTGGTAACAATCCTGCGGGTTGCTTCGAGAAGTGCCAGCAGAATTAAAACATAAAGTGCATAGGCCCATCCTGTTTTCCAGGGTGGGGGCAGGATTTTAATTTTAAGCCCTGCGCCCGGTCTTGTTGGTTCCAGACCTGCATTCAGGTATTTTACCCTGAAATAGTATTCACCCGGCGGAATATTTGTGTATGTGGCAATTCGTTGGTTCTTTACATAGTGCCACCCTGATCCTGCCGGGTCAAAACCTTCGAGTATAAAAGCATATTCAATCTTATCCTGTGCAACAAAATCAAGGGTTACATATTCTATACTGAACATGTTCTGGTTATGTCTGAGGGTGATTTCGCTGGTTTCTGACAGGGCATATTTCAAGGGTGAACCTTTATCTTCGGGCCGCACATCTTTATTAAATAAGCGAAGGTTTGTCAATACCATATTACCGTTTATAGTCCTCTTGGCTGCTTTTTCAGGATGAAAATGGTATATACCGTCAAGCGAGCCGAAAATTATCTCACCCGAAGCCCTTCTGCAAGAGGTCGCTTCAGAAAAAGTTGAATTATCTATTCCATCATATTCATCAAAGTAGGTAAACTGCTGGTTTGCTCTGTTAAAGGCTGCAATGCCATTTTCAGTCGAAATCCAGAGGTTACCGTTATTGTCATCTTCAATGCTTAATATGACATCGCTCGGCAGACCGTTTTCCCGGGTGTATATCATGAATTCAGGAGGTGTATTCTTGTTGGGATAAGATATCATTTTATGTAAACCGCCACCCATTGTGCCGAGCCAAAGGGTGTCATAACGATCACTGTGGATGGTGATTATGTCATTATTGCCAAGACTTTTGGGATTGCCGGGAATTTTGGTGTAATGCTGAAAAATTATGTCCCCGGGATTTTTAAAATTTACATTAAATGATAATAGTCCTTCGGTGGTTGCCACCCACATTGTGCCTTTGGTATCCTCTTTCAGAAAGCGTATCCTGGCACCTGTTTCTTTCGGGTAATTTTTGAAGGTATTGAGCGGATTTCTGAAAATAACATTGTTTCCTTCCTTTTCCAAAAGGTTTATTCCACCTCCGAAAGTACCTACCCAGATGCGCCCCTTTGAATCTTCGGTCACAGAATAGATCATATCATTACTTAGGGAATACTTATTTTCCGGATTAGTTATATAATGCATGAAAGAAAAATCTGTTCTGCTGTTGCCTTTTCTCTGTGCCATGAACAATCCGTTGCCTTTGGTACCTAACCATACGGTACCATTTTGGCTTTCGATAATGGAATAAACCATCCCGTTGCCAATTTCATCTGAAAACACACCTGAAATATTGTTTTTGTCATCCAGCAGGTGTAGTTTTCCATCTTTTGAGCCAACCCAGAGGCTACCTTTTTTGTCTTCAAAAATAGCCCTTACCTCATTGGCAATTTTGTTTGTTGCTGAAGGGCTCAGTTTGATAAAACGAAACCTGTCCTGCAGAAAAGTAATCTTTTCAAGTCCCCTGAAATAAGTGCACAACCACATTACATCCGAAGTATCAACATAATAGCTGTTGATGTAATTAGACATTTTTGATTCAGGATTTCCCGGTTCGTTGAAAAAATAGTCGAGGTTGTCGGTAACAGGGTTATAATAACCAAACCCGCCATCTTTGAGTGCAATCCACAGTACACCGTTTTTGTCCTCGGTAAGTGTTGAGGTTGTTTTTATTTGCAATGAAGGATCAGCATCGGTTACCTGGCTGAAATTTCTGAATACCGAAAATGCAGTATCAGTCCTGATTATGCCCTTGCTGTCAGTATCAAGCCATACCAGGTAACGGGAGTCAATAAATATTGAAAGGACATTCTTAACATTCTCATCAACATAATGCTTTTCTGTAAAATTGGTTTCAGCATTAAACCTGAAAATACCGTTGCCGATGGTTCCTATAAAAAGGTGCTTTCCCCTTGCACTTCTTAAGGTGTTAACAGGCGCTTTGTTAATAAATCCTGATGGTCCGATTTTAAGCGTTTTCAGGTCAATTCTGAGTAAAACTCCTTGCTGTGTTCCAATCCATAAACAACCGGCTTTGCCTGCGGCAGATGTCAGGTGGTAAACCTCTGGTAAAACGGCAAGGTCGGGTGACTGTTTATGAACAAGGTATTCATTTGTTTTCTTAATATACTCCAGGCAAATTAGTTCCTTTTCCCATCCTATCCATAAGTGCCTTTTTGCATCTTCATGCATAAAAACAACTTTTTTTTCAGACTTTTCGGAAATGCTTATACCAGGGAGCGATAGTTTCCGGATTTTTATGTTTAAACTCGAAGAATCAGTATAGGCACGAAATAAGCCATGTGTGTTGGAATATAACCAGAAATCGCCTCGTTTGGATTTATAAAGTTTGTCCACCCTGATTTCATTACCCGATGAATCAAACAAAACACCCTCAAAGGTTTCTGTTCGCCGGTCAAACCTGTATACTTTCGAATCGTATGTTTGTATCCAGAGAAATCCCCACTGGTCTTCTTTCAGCATATCAATCCGGTTTGACGACATGCTGGTATTGTCACCGGGCCTGGTTTTATATGTAGTGAAATTATACCCGTCAAACCTGTTGATCCCGTCAAAAGTCCCGAACCACATAAATCCTTTGCTGTCTTTGAGCATGGTTCTTACCTGGCCGTGCGAGAGCCCGTCGCTTGTGGAATAGTGTTTAAATATACAGTTATACTGTGCCTGCAGGGCAACATTAAATATAAACAGTATAATACAACCTATGAAACGTTGCAACATCTTTACAGTTTGCTTAACACTTAACAAAGATACAATTCATTTTTCTTTATTAACAGCAGTGATAACGATTTCATAAATTCATGCTGCACGGTTCATGTATTTCTTTTATTATATTTGTTGCACCTAAATATGATAACTTGCTTAATTCTAATCTTGTTTTAAAATGAATACGATTTCATCCCCGGCAGCAAAATCCAGACTTGTAGAAAGACTTGATGCCCTTTACGAGTACGACCGCGAACCGGTATCGGAAAACAAACTTCATGGCTGGAAAACATTTATAGCCATGTTTTCAGGCGAACATATCGCCGGTACTGAATTTGTCCTTGGCCCGCTAATGGTCATGCACGGGGTTTCTGCATTTGATTTTTTCGTAGGGTTATTTTTCGGAAACATACTGGCCGTATTAAGCTGGGCTTTTTTTTGTGCCCCCGTAGGGGTGAAAACACGGTTAACAATATACTGGCAGTTGCGCAAGATGTGCGGGCCTTACCTTACAGTGGCATACAGCGCTTTTTATGCTTTTATTTTATGCCTTATGGCAGGCGCTATGATCAATGTTGCTACAACAGCTGTTTCTATCCCTTTCAATATTCCCAATCCCGATTTTGTAGCAGGCGATATGCTGCCGTCTGTTTCATGGATTGCCCTTGCCGTTATCGTTGGAGTGGTGGTGACTTTGCTGGCTGTACTCGGGTTTGAAAAGATTGCATTTTTTTCTAAAGTATGTGCCCCGTGGATGGTGTTTGTGTTTTTTGCTGCAGCCATTGCTGTTCTTCCTGATCTTGGCCTTACCAAAACAGGCGATTTCTGGCAGGTATTTAATGATAAGATATTTACAGGTGTCCCCATAGGCAATAATTCAAAATATACCCTGTGGCATGTAATCGGATTTGCATGGCTTTGCAATGCCACCCAGCATATTGGTATGGCTGATATCACGGTATTCCGGTATGCCAAAAAATGGACACAGGGTTTTGCTTCTGCCTTTGGAATGTTCCTTGGGCACTATGGCGCTTGGATAGCTTCGGGAGTTCTTTGTGCCGCTTTTCTTGCCGCCGGTAATACCAATCCCCAGCCCGGGACCATCGCCCTTTTCGGCGCAGGACTTGCCGGTGCAATATGTGTTGTAATCGCGGGATGGACTACAGCAAATCCAACGATGTACCGCGCAGGACTTGCCATTCAGGTTGCCACGCCCAACTGGAAACGATGGAAAGTAACATTCGCTGCAGGTATTTTCATGATTATCGCTGCATGTATTCCGGCAGTGAATGCCAACCTCGACCGTATTATCGGTTATTACGGACTGTTCTTTATGCCCCTTGGCGCTTGTATTTTTATTGATATATGGGTATTGCCGAAATTAGGCCTTAAAAGTAATTATGCCGAATATAAAAATCTGTTGATCAGTTGGCCGGCTGCACTTACTTGGGCGATGTCGTTCATGTTTTCAGTATTCCTTTACGGAAAAGACCATTATGAATGGCTGTCAAAGCTTCTTGAGGGCAGGCAACCAGCATGGCTGGCTGCAATAAAAGCCGACCTGCTGTTTCTTGTGGCCCCCGAATGGATCGTAGCAGTGACTTTATATTTATTATTCAGCATTATACAACAAAAAAGCAGTAAAAATCAAATGAATGAAAAATAGTTTTTTAAGTACGATTTTAAAAATTTGTTCCGGTTTGGGTCTCATATTGACCTTTTTACCTTCATTACTGGTTTTTAATGGTATCATCGGGATGAAAACACACTTTACACTTATGATAGCCGGATTGGTCCTCTGGTTTGGTTCAGCGCCATTCTGGATGGAAAGTAAGTCACTGGAAGAAAAAGAGTAAATGCTTAAAACTTTTGCCCTTAAAACGGAATACCGCGTCAATCCTGTTGGTATTGATGCGACAAAACCCCGCCTGAGCTGGGAGGTTGAGTCAGATATACAAAACACCTTGCAATCAGCTTATCAGGTGCAGTCTGCATACTCTGAGGAGGATTTAATCAAGGGTAAAAACATGCTTTGGGATACTGGAAAAATCTTTTCAGATAACTCTGTGCATATAGAATATAGCGGGAAAATCCCCGGTGCATGCCAGCGTATTTACTGGAGGGTTAAAATATGGGATAACCATTCCCGTGAATCTGAATGGAGTACACACGCGTTTTGGGAAGCAGGATTGATGAATAATGCTGAATGGAAAGCCCGATGGATTGAACCGGGTTTTGAAGAAGATACTTCCGTTTCTGTTCCATCTCCATACCTGAGAAGGGAATTCAACCTGGGAAAAAAAGTTGTGCGTGCAAGGATTTATGTCTCCTCACACGGACTTTATCAGCTTTGGCTCAATGGAAAAAAGGTTTCAGAAGACCTTTTCACTCCCGGGTGGACAAGTTATCATCACCGCATCCAATACCAGGTTTATGATGTCACAAACCTGCTTGAACAGGGTGAAAATGCTTTAGGCGCTATTCTGGGTGATGGTTGGTACAGGGGTTTCTTTGGCTGGCAGGGCAAAAAAAATATTTATGGTGAAAAGCTGGCGCTCATTCTTCAAATGCGTGTTTTGTTTGAAGACGGAAATGATTACCTCCTGATAACCGACCGTCACTGGAAATCTTCAACAGGGCCAATATTGATGTCGGATATTTATAATGGTGAAATCTATGATGCGCGACTTGAGATTGATGGATGGAACATGCCAGGTTTCGATGACCATAAATGGTACAGTGTTAATGAGGCAGAATACCCCATTGATGTGCTTGCATCTTCAGATTGCCAGCCAGTGCTTTGTACCGGCGTTCTTGAACCCGTCAAAAAAATTATTACCCCCAAAGGGGAAACAGTATTTGACTTTGGGCAAAATCTCACCGGATGGGTGCGTTTCAGCCTGAAAGCCGGGCACGGGGACAAAATTACTCTTAAACATGCTGAAGTACTTGATAAAGAAGGTAATTTTTATACCCAAAACCTGAGGGCGGCCAAAGCTCAGGATACATATTTTTTTAAAGGGGGAGGGACCGAAACTTATGAACCCCGTTTTACATTCCACGGTTTCAGGTATTTGAAAATCGAAGATTTTCAGGGAGAGGTTAAATGCGAAGACCTTTCTGCAATGGTAATTCACTCTGGTTTCGCTGAAACCGGTAGTTTTGAATGTTCGGAACCGTTGGTCAACCAGCTTCAGCATAATATTCAGTGGGGATTGCGAGGAAATTTTCTCGATGTGCCAACCGATTGCCCGCAACGCGATGAAAGGCTCGGCTGGACTGGTGATGCACAGGTTTTTGCTCCCACCGCCTGCTTCAATATGGATGTGTGTTGTTTCTTTGAAAAATGGCTCAAAGACCTTGCTGCCGACCAGCGTGTTGATGGCAGTGTGCCCTGGGTAGTGCCGATGATTGTTGATGGTGGTGGCTGTACAGGCTGGTCTGATGGTTATGGAGCCACTGGCTGGGCCGATGCCGCAGTCATCATTCCATGGACGGTTTATCAGGTTTATGGTAACAAAAGGATCCTTGAAGCACAATACCCATCTATGAAAGCATGGGTAGGCTATATGGTAAAAAAAGCGGGCAATGGTTTTATTTTTAATAAAGGGTTTCATTTTGGCGACTGGCTCTCGTTTACAGGTTACCATTCATACAGATACAATGCTCCTGATTATGGTTTTGCCGGTGCAAATACCGATAAAGACCTTATTGCAACGGCTTACTTCTATTACTCTGCCTTGATTGTCCAAAAGATTGCTGTAATCCTTGACAAAAAAGAAGACTCACAATCGTTGGAGCGCTTGTGCATAAATATAAAGAAGGCTTTTCAAAAGGAATTTATCACACCCTCGGGCAGGCTTGTATCCGGTACACAAACAGCATATGCCCTGGCTCTGGCATTTGATTTGTTGCCAGAAGAACTGAGAGAGATTGCAGTACAACGTTTTGCTGACAACGTTGAATATTTCGGTCATCTTACAACCGGCTTCCTGGGTACCCCGTATTTGTGCACGACACTTGCCGACAACGGTTATTCAACACAGGCATTTAAGCTCCTGTTCAATAAAAAATACCCCTCCTGGCTTTATCCAGTTACAATGGGAGCAACAACCATCTGGGAAAGATGGGATGGTATCAGGCCTGACGGTTCTTTTCAGGATGCAGGCATGAATTCATTCAATCATTATGCATATGGTGCCATTGGCCATTTTCTTTATTCAAGGGTAGCGGGAATTATGTCAGACCCTGAATTCCCGGGATATAAAAGAATATTGATTAAACCCTATGTTACAGGAGAATTAACTTTTGTAAAAGCTGAATTTCAATCTGTTTACGGTTTGATAAAATCAGACTGGCGACTGAAGGAGGATAAGTTGATAATAGATGTGTCAATACCTTCAAATACAACTGCAAGAATTGAAATTCCTGCAGATAGTGATGATATGATAACTGAAAATGGTATGAAAATAAATGAGTCCGGTTATTTTGAACTGTCCGGAGTGGAGAATGGCAGGGTGATCATCGGGGCAGGATCGGGCAGTTATCATTTTGAAGTAATTTATGATACAAAAACTTTGGATAAATCTCGAAAAACCGGTTTAGCATGAAAAAACATATTATTTTAAATGTCGCCTTACATATTCTATGCTTGTCTTTTGCCTTTGAAGCCTGCCCGCAAATTGGGAAACAATTCCCCTCTGAGCGCAAAGTGGTTAAAGACCCTGTTACAGGGACAAAGTTGGTTTTTTTAACAAGCGCACCCAATGGGGACAGGAAAATTTACCCAACCCATAACCAATGGACTGCCGATGACCAATGGCTCATTTTTCATTCCGGAAAAATCAAAGGTGAAGCAATGGCAGTGCATGAACGAACAGGCAGGATGATACAGGTTACCGAAGGCGGTTTCTCAGGAATGCTCAATATAGCCCGCAATTCTATGAAGCTCTATTTCGCAAGAAGGGTCAGGGAAGATTCTGCACGACGTTCCTTGCATGTTTTTGAAGTTGACCTGGCAAAACTTATGGATGACGGTAAAAAAAGAAAGCTTCAGACAGCGGATGCCTATCAGAAAAAATGTGGTGTAATTCCATCTGAAATGCAGGCCTGGGGCGATATGTCACTTGATGCAGGTGAGGAATGGTTGTGGTTTCGCATTGGCCGTGATGCCGCAAAAAAATATCTGCCTGATAGTGTGAAACCAACTGAGCCTTTCGGGCCAAGAAACATGGGCGCTGGGCCTGCCGGTATTGCTGGTCTGAACATTAACACAGGTGAAATCAAACACGTTGTTTCTGTTCCTTTTCAGATAGGCCATATTCAGAGTAATCCCTATGTGCCGGGACAGATCATTTTCTGCTGGGAAACAGGAGGGAAAGCCCCCCAGCGAACATGGATTGTGAATGCAGACGGTTCAGGGCTTCGCCCGCTATATCCCGAAGCAGATTTTGAATGGGTAACCCACGAAGTTGTCATCAGTCCCGATGAGGTGGCCTTTGCCATTATGGGCCACAGGAAAATTAAGGATATAACCGGAAATACAGATATAAATGGTGCAGACAGCCTTCTGCCCGGACAGGAACCGGGGTGGGGGCCTTGCGGCACACGTGAGAAGCCGACAGGGCTTGGTATTGTGAATATAAACACCCGCGAAATGACCATTGCCGGACAGATACCTTTTGGCAGCGGATTCTGGCATGTCTGTGGCTCTGCAGATAAACGTTTTGTAGCTGGTGATGACTTTGCCCGTAACCTCTACCTCATCAACAGGCAAACCCACGAAATGATATTGCTGTCAACCGGCCACAAGACAACCGCTGCCGATCATGTTCATCCTACTTTCAGCCCCGATGGCACCAAAATACAAATACAATCGGCCATGCTTTCTGATGATAACCGGTCAATGAATATTTGCATAGTCCCTGTTCCCAAAAATTGGCTCAGGGGTTCAAAACAGTAGGCGATTAATTGTCTTAAAAAGAAGATTATGAAGAAGATATTAATTCTTTTGTTTATATTATTCATTATTCATTTAAAAGCACAGGAACGGGCGCTGACAAACACAACCAATAGCAGTTTTGCAGTATTGCAATCAACCGATATTGACGATGTGAAATGGACCAAAGGCTTCTGGGCAGAAAGATTTGCGGTTTGCAGAGATTCGATGGTTACAAACATGCTCAGACTATACAAAGACCCTGATATAAGCCACTCGTTTCGCAATTTTGAAATAGCAGCAGGATTGGCAGATGGTACCCATAAAGGCCCTCCTTTCCATGACGGGGATTTTTTCAAACTTTTTGAGGCCATGGCAATGGTTTATGCTGTGGATAAAAATCCCGAAACCGATCGTGAAATGGATGAAATCATTGATGTTATTGCCAGGTCTCAGCGCAGTGACGGCTATATCCATACCCCTGTTGTAATCGAGGAAAAAAACAGCGGTAATAAAACAGAGTTTATGGACCGGATGAATTTTGAAACCTATAATATGGGGCATTTAATGACTGCTGCATGTATCCATTACAGGGCTACAGGAAAAAAGTCATTGTTGGATGTGGCTGTTAAGGCAACCGACTTTCTATACGGTTTTTATAAAAATGCATCACCCGAACTGGCAAGAAATGCCATCTGCCCTTCGCATTATATGGGTGTGGTTGAAATGTACCGTACCACACGTGATCCCAGGTACCTTGAGCTCGCTAAGAGCCTGATTGATATCAGGGGAATGGTTGCCGATGGCACCGATCATAACCAGGACAGGGTTCCCTTCAGAAAACAGACAGAGGCAGTTGGACATGCAGTCAGGGCTAATTACCTTTACGCAGGTGTAGCAGATGTATTTGCCGAAACCGGCGATGATTCGCTTTTTACAGCGCTTGATCTGATCTGGCACGATGTTATTGAAAAAAAAATGTATATTACAGGTGCCTGTGGCGCTTTATACGATGGGGTTTCACCTGATGGTATCACCTACGACCAACCCTATATTCAGCAGGTACACCAGGCTTATGGCCGGCCATATCAGTTGCCCAACATCACCGCTCATAACGAATCTTGTGCGAATATTGGCAACCTGCTCTGGAACTGGCGCATGTTTCTCATCACTGGCGATGCAAGGTTTACAGATATGATGGAGGTTGTAATGTATAATAGTCTGCTTTCTGCCGTCAGCCTCGACGGGAAAAGACATTTTTATACCAACCCGCTCTGTGTGAACCATGATCTGCCATACACACTCCGCTGGTCAAAAGAGAGGGAAGAATATATAAGCTACTGCAATTGCTGCCCGCCAAATACAATCCGAACTGTCGCAGAAATTAGCAACTACTTTTATACTATTTCTGACAAAGGCCTTTGGATCAATTTTTACGGGGGAAATTCACTAAGGACAAATTTAAAAGATGGTTCACCAATTGAGCTCACAATGGAAACTGATTACCCATGGGACGGAAAGGCAAAAATCAGCATTGAAAAGGTACCAGGATCTGAGTTTTCACTTTTCATGCGAATACCCGGATGGTGTAAACATGCCCATATACTTCTTAATAATAAAAAGCTTGATACAGATATTAATCCGGGCAAATACCTTGAATTGAAACGAAAGTGGTCTAACGGGGATATCCTGGAACTGGTTATGGAAATGCAACCTACACTGATTGAATCACATCCCCTTGTGGAAGAAACACGCAACCAGGCAGCATTAAAATACGGCCCTGTTGTCTATTGTCTTGAATCTCCCGATATCCCTTCAGATATCAGGATTTTTGATATTGTGATCCCTGCAGATATAATGCTGACTAAAAAGCTTACGACAATTGATCATACTGAAATGCTTGCTTTTGAAGGTGAGGCATCAGTTGTACAAAATGCTTCATGGGACAAGACACTATACAGGGAATTATCCGTAACTTCACCCAAACCGTTGAAAATCAAACTAATTCCCTATTTAGCCTGGGGCAACAGGGGACGATCGGAAATGACTGTCTGGATTCCGGTTAGCAGATAAAACCTGATCAGATTTTGTGAATAATGTATATTTTTACTTAGTAATCAACAATTCAAAAAAACCATGGCATACAAACAAAAATTAACTTTCGGCGTTATCGTCGGTACAAGAAATATCTTCAATTCTAAGCTTGCACAGGAAGGCCGTAAACAAATCATTGAAAAACTCGAAAAAATGGGTTTCGGACTGGTCATTCTTCCTGCAGGGGAAACACCCACCGGGGCGATAGAAACATTATCCGATGCAAAAAAATGTGCAGATTTGTTCAGCAAAAACAGAAGTATTATTGACGGGATTATCATAACCCTCCCCAATTTTGGCGATGAACTGGGCATTATCAATACATTGAAACTGGCAGAATTGAAGGTTCCCATCCTTGTTCAGGCTGTGGATGACGACAATGACAAGGTAGATGTGAAGAGCCGCCGTGATGCATTCTGCGGCAAGTTGTCGGTCTGCAATAACCTGTACCAGTATGGTATACAATTTACTGACACTACATACCATACCTGTAAAATTAATAGTGATGAGTTTACAGCAGACATCAACCGTTTTGCCGCTGTTTGCAGGGTGGTAAATGGATTAAAGCATGCACGCATTGGTGCAATCGGCGCAAGACCTGCTGCTTTCCAGACCATGCGTGCCAGCGAAAAATTGTTACAGGCATCAGGTATTACCGTTGTCCCGGTTGATCTATCTGAAATACTGGGTGAAGCGCAAAGGATTGACAAAAATGCAGGGGCACTGAAAGGTAAAATTGCAGAGATCAAGGCATATGGTAAGATACCTTCCTCAATACACGAGGAGAAGATTTCCATTCAGGCTAAATTCGGGCTTGCCATCGAGAAATGGATAGCCGAAAATGAAATTGATGCTGCCGCTATTCAATGCTGGGAATCAATACAAAAGAATTATGGATGCGCTACATGCCTGTCAATGAGTATGTTGGGAGAGAAAATGATCCCTTGTGCATGTGAAGTGGATATTGCGGGTGTAATATCAATGTACATGTTAGCCCTGGCTGCAGGGCGTCCGCCGGCGCTGCTCGACTGGAACAATAATTTCGGTGAAGACAGAAACATGTGCGTTTGCACCCACTGCAGCAATTACCCGAAAAGCTTTTTCGAAAACCAGATTGAAATATCAAACCTTGATGTGCTGGGCACTACCCTTGGACAGGAAAACTGTTTCGGCGCAGTCAAGGGTAAGGTAAAAGCAGGTCCAATGACTTACTTCAGGATTTCAACAGATGATACGTACGGCTTGATTAAATCTTACCTGGGTGAGGGCGATTTTACAGACGATCCTTACGGAATGGACGGGGGTATTGCTGTTACACGTGTGCCAGATTTGCAAACACTTTTGAAATTTATGTGTAAAAACGGTTTTGAACATCATGTGGCCATGGTTAGGGGCAATGTATCTGATATATTGGCCGAAGCTGTAGATAATTACCTCGGATGGGAGCTGTATTTGCATGGATGAGTAATTCCGGTGAACAGAATACAACTTGTTAATCTTTCCAAAAGTTTGAAACTTTTGGAAAGATTGTAACGGCTTTTGAACGGAGGATGAACGTAATATTCTTTTACAATAAACTATAATTTGAAAACTTATTGTCTCATTATCAATAATTTATTGAGGCTTTTACTCTTTTTCTGTTTTATTAAACCCCATCTCTTTTAACCATGCTTCACAAAGCGTCACCCAGAGTTGTGTTGATCCGGGATTTCGTGTCAATCCGATGGAATGGCCTCCGAATGGAAAGATATGCAGGCTGGCTTTAACATGGTATTCCTGAAGCGCCTGAAAATAAAGCAGACTGTTCTGTGGATTTACAGCTTTGTCGTTCTGGGCGTGTACCAGGAAACAGGGTGGGGTGAGACTGTCAACGTGTAGTTCGTTTGAATATCTCAGAACCAGTTCCTGTGCGGGCGATTCGCCTAAAAGATTATTCCGGCTACCCATATGGGTATATGTATTCATTGTAATAACCGGAGAAACCAGGATTTGGAATTCAGGTTTATAATCAAACCTGTCAATTGAATCACCGGTTTTTGAAATGTCATCTTTAAATGTGGCAAGGGTTGATGCCAGATGTCCGCCAGCCGAGGCGCCCATTACACCGGTTTTGTCAGGATTGATGTTCCATCTGTCTGCATTTGCCCTGATAATTTTCATTGCCCGCTGCGCATCCTGCAACGGCGCTGTATGCTTTTCAGCAAGATCAGGCGAAGTAGGCAGTCTGTAAATAAGTACAAATGCATTCATGCCGATGGTATTGAACCATTTGGCAAGCTGAAATCCCCCAAGGTCATAGGTCAGGTGATGATACCCACCCGAAGGGCAGATAAGTACTGCTCCCCCGTTGTTTTCTTCCTTTGCAGCCAAAAAAACATAGATACCTGGTGTTTCAACCTGCAGCATTCTGTTGTTAACAATCTTTTCGTTAATATCAATGCCTTTCGAATTTGGCATTTTACCTGACTGCCAAAGAGGTAAAAACTCCTGTGGGTGAGCTGCAACAGTAGTTATGATAAAGGATAAGCAGAGGAAAAATTTGAATAATCTGTACATGTTTTCTATCCTTTTAAGACTGGTTATAAAAGTGGTATAATCTTTTTAGTGACCCTGCATCCACCTCTTTGCCGACTGCAATCAACTCAGTTTGTCTATCATCTGTAACTACTTCAGCATATTTACTCTCTTCGAATACTGATTGCAGGGAAATATGCTTGTTATTATCAAGCCATATAATTCCTTTAACCCGGTATGTTTTTGATATCACAGCACAGATAAATTGTTCAAGATGAATGCTTTTCAGGGGTTTGACAGAACGAAATACAGCCGATTGTATTTCGGGCCTAACGGAATTAGCTGATGCCATAAACCCGGGCAGTTTTTCCCAGGATGGTTGTTTTACAGGTTGAAAAATCTCATCGGGTGGGGCATTGCAATAAACTGTGGTGTAAATTTTCCCGAAAGGATTTATTTTTTTGGCAGCCTGAAGTATTTTACCGGTATCCTCCACCATATCTGCTTTATTGATAAGCAGGTAGTCTGCAAGCATAATCTGGTGCTTCACACGCGGCATCAGGGTAATGGTTTTTTCAAAATTTACCGCATCAATGATGCAAATGGTGCCTGACAGGTAAACCAGATTCTGAAGGGTAGGTGCATCAAATACCTGGGCAACTGATAGAACATCAGAAAGACCGCTGCATTCAAGCAATATAACATCGGGATGATACTGTTCGATAAAGCTTATTAGCGATTTGATAAATCCCGAAAGCAGGCAGACACAGAATACCGACCCGTTATTGATTTCAAGTAGGTTAAAATCGGCATTTACTGTGCGTTTGAGTTCTTTGCCGTCAATATTGGCAGGTGCAAATTCATTCTGTACAATGCCAATTTTACCCTTTCCATTAAAAAAATCCAAGGCATGTTCTAAAAAAGTAGTCTTCCCGCTTCCCAGAAATCCTGTAATCAGATAAACCGGTATTTTTGACATTCTTAATTAAAATTGAAATTCTTTCATCTCTAAATCTCACTTCTCACCTTATCAGTTACCCATTCTCAAATTGTCTAATTAACTAATTTTCAAATTGTTTTATTACCACATCCTCTCATCTTCCCATTTTCTCTTCTTCAAATTCTATAATTAACAAATTAGCACATTAGCACATTAACACCTCTTCCTACAACTCCTTCAACCACTCCCTGACTATCTCAACTTTAGGCACCTCCCCCTGTGATTTTACTTTGTGTTCAGTTAGTACTACAGCAGGCGTATTGCTTATGCCAAACGACAACCTGATGTTTTCATCGGTCGTAACATTAACATTGATGTTTTTACCGGTTTCCTGAATGGCTTGTTTAATATTTATTTTCACATGTTTACACTCTTCATCAGTTTTTCCGATAATCAAAATCTCTGCATTTCTTGATTTGATGAGTAGTTTTAGCTTCTCGTTTATTCGCTTCTGTATGGCAGCAATCAATTCATGTTTTGGGGGAATCTGTGATACAAATGCAATTTTACCGTCAATACAGATGGTTGGTATGTTTTTTACCATCAGCGAATTCATAAAAGTCACCGCCTCCATTTTTTTGATGGCATGCTCCCTCCATTCCACGATTCCTTCAAATTGAGGAGCAATGGTTTTAACCGCTTCAACCATGTATTGGCATGGTGCGCACGATTCCGAGTCGAGGGTGATAATGTCTACGATCACTTTGTTGGCATTCCCATAATCCTTCATATTCAGAAGGGCAAGGTCAGATTCACTTTTTTCCTTTGCCCTGATTACTTCCTGCAAATAACTGTCATTTATTAGTTTTGTAATGGCCTGGAGATTTTCAACCGGTGTATCCATTGGCAGGTCACATCCGGGGGCCAGCATAAAACCAATATTTCCGCCAAGGTCCATACATTCAAGTGCATCACGTTGTGCATCTTCAGGAGTTCCCATCAGCAATATAACCGTGAGCTTAATATTTCCGCCAAAACTGATTTTATGCCTTATGGCAATATCTTTCACAAAATCAAGCGGGATATTTTCATCAATCGAAATATTGTCTGGCTTACATTCACACATCGCTTCAATGTTCTGCTGTGCATGACCGCAGACAAAAAATGAACCCATGGCACCCTTTTTTCTGATATATTCAAAAATTTCCGTCGCAGGTGGCGTGACAAACATTTCGAACGATCCCGGGTCAATCTGTGAAGTCATCGGGTCTACTACGGCAATCACATCGCAACCTGCATCAATATATAAATCTGCCATTGCTTTATTGACCTCTTTTGTAAATTCAAGCAATGTGAAAATCTCATCAGGTACTTCCATCATCTTTGTAAAGATATCGGTGCCAAGAAGATGCAACGCCAGTGTGAAAGGTCCGGTGATAAGACCATACAGGGCGGTATCCGGAAATTTTTTACGAAGTAAACCGGTTGCTTCTATGATCAGGGGTATTCGTCCTGAGTTTTTATCGGGGATTTTCAGGTCTGACAATTTAACCCCTTCAGACAAAACATGCGAAACAACAGCGGGAGGATTGTTGTCGGACCAGGCCAGCTTACATCCGAGCGCTTCAGCTTCAATCTGAAGGTCAAACATCACAGGGATACCGTCTGGCTGGTATAGTTCAATGGCTTTACTGATCCCATTGACAATATGATGCGAAGATTTAAGATATTCCTCTGCGCTGATATTCAGTAATTTAGCCCCGTGACATCCAACAAATGGCACCCATGGGATGCGATCGGTTTCTTCGAGCCTGATGGTTTTGATTATTCGTTCCTTACCGGTCATTCTATTTTAAAGTTTTTATTATGTAATAATCCCTTTAGGGGAATAAGGATTTAAAAATAAACAATTTTCGATTAGTTACTCAAACATGTTGATGATATCATTTTTTCTTTCTTCGGGTATAACTATTAGATTTTCAAGTTTACCATCCCTGAAAATTCCTTCTACTGTGGTGTTGTAAGGTGCATGCAGCTTAAAATGAACATCCCAGGTCTCTGGCCAGGCAGGGAAAAGATAAATCTTTTTGTCATAAACCTGCATCAGCATCTCCTGAAGTCCGATCATTCCGCTCCCTCCCCAGTTATGGTCCGGTACCCAGTCAAAACCGGGTCCCCAGAATGCAGGAAACCTGCGGCCCGAATCTTTCAGTTTCAATAGGGTCAGGTCAGAGGCTTCTTTAGTCAGCCCTAATCTTGCCGCAAAGATATTGTCCTGCTTCCATCCAACATGGCTTCTGAATTTTATTGCGTCGGGATCATGGTTCCAGGTATTTAATGCTATATCCAGATCAGGCTTACCAATTCCATAAATTCCCCATGGAAAAACCGGGTATAACTGCGGTGTTTCGGTGTTATTTACCCTTTCCCACAACCTGGCTGGTGCAATGGTCTTATGCCCGTTGATCTCCCTGAAACTTAACGGTGGTATGCGTTTAAGCATCAACTGCCATTTTTCCCTGGCTTGGGCATCAAGATAGTTCTCAGGCAATTCAATGACTCTTGATAAGATTTTATTTAGTGCTGCAACGGTTGAAACCGGGTTATATGCCATCTTGTATGTCTCACATGCTGTTCCCGGATATAGGATTAGTTTTCCGTTGCCGTCAAAAGCCTTTATGCCACGTCTTTTGGCGAGGTATTGGTAATGTTCGTTGAAAAAGGTCAGGCAACTCTCAATCAATGGCAAATATTCTGTTATGTCTTTTCCGGCATATCTTTCAGTTTCAAGTATCATCAGGCAAAACTCCAGCGCAGTGTCCCACTGGTATTCCAGCCATGCATTGTATTCTAATCCTTTGTCAAACCAGTCAGGACGGTTCCATCCGTATTCTGTGCAATTAGGCAATCCGAAATTCTCCATCTGTTCGGTGAAACAAGCGCCTTCATGGCCCCAATATACTTTAGACCGCATTTCGGCATTCTTCAGAATTCTTGAATAAAAATCAAACTGGGGTTTCATCATATCAAAATCACCGCTCTTTAGCATCGGAAAATATACCAGCCGCTGATTTTGCGCGGTAAAAGTTCCTCCGCCCCAGTTTCTGTAATCGGGGGTGAAACTCCTTGTTGAATCTGTAAACCGTGGATCGTATGTAAACAAACCGCCATTAAATTTGGTCGGATATTCACCAAAAGCATTGCAGCCAAGCATATACCTGAAAAGCTGATAATTACGCCCTGCCTGCCATTCTGGTGAATTGGGATCAGAATGGCCGGGCTGAATTATAATAAAGCTTCTTTTCCAGTATTCACGCCACCAGGCGGTGGTTTTGCTGTAAGCCGGTTTCTCAGTCTTTAAGTAATGCTTTATCAAACGTTCCAGACCGTCTTCCCATTCTTCAAAGGTATCTGTCTTGGCAGTATGCAGAAAGATACGTATATGATGCAACTTTGAAGCGTTTCGGCTTTTCAGTTTCCACCCTTTAAATTCGGTATCAAGATATTTTCCAGTGACAGTGCCATCGGGTTTCATGTTCTTCGCTGTCATCAAACCGCCAAAAGTGAGATTATTTAAAGGATTGAATAGTTGTTCTTTAACCTTGTCCAACGACTGTTGTTCCACGGTAACATCAAATACGGTTTGTTTCCTGTTGCGATGATAAAAAAGTAAATTGTCTGCTCTAAACAAGACCTCGTCCCGCAATGTTTTCAGGCTGTCAAATGGCGACCATTTAAAAGAATTTGCGAAACTCTCTGTTTTTCTCAATTGCAGGTCACGGTATCGCCAGTTCTCATATGTTACTTCAACATCAACAGGACTGCTGGTACTAATTTCAACATGAATCACCGGATTGTATATGTCTACCCAAATCAAGGCCGAAGCATTCGTGGAATGATCAGAACCTGTGATTTTTATATTTCCATCTTCTAAAACAAGTTCCTGCGTGAATACTGCGCCACTAAATGGGTTCGGGTTCATTTTAATCCGTACCCTGCCCGGTTTCAGGAAACCATTGTTTTCATCGAACGTTCCGCTGCGGGATATGTAAAACAGGATGTCGCCGTTTTCAACCCACACATTCAGACCAATATCCCCGCCTCCACAAGGCATTGACTCGGATGAATTCCTGCTTTGTTTATTCCATACAAGATTATATTCATCGGGCAAAGGAGTTTGGCACCGGCTACCTGCAAGAATCAAGTTGAGAATTAAGAAAATAAATAAAAATCTGATTTTCATATTAAATGAAATTATCAGTTAAAGTAGAAAATAAATTAAAAAACAATTCTTGGAAAAATGTTTTATATTCATATTTCTGTGTACCTGTTACCAGTTATCAGACCTGAAGGAACTTACCGGCAGTCCTTCAGTACTGTATAAATCACCAATGGCAAAATCTTTAAAGGCATAGCGCACCGCAACAGGATTTCTAACATTGGATGCATAAACAGTTATGGTAGTCCTGCCTGCAATTGCTTTTGCAGGGTAAAATACCTTGTCTGCCCCTGCAATTTCAAAATTTACAGATTCCTTTCCATAGGTAGTGATGCCATTGGGCACATTGTCAAAAGAAATTACAATTGTGGTGTCTTTAATTTCTATTCCTTTGTAAACGGGGCTTGCACAGCCAATTCCACCGGTACCGTATGTTTCTTTAAGCGCCCAGTATGCCAGGCGGTTGCCTGTAATGTCTTTTCTTGAAGGGTGTATGCATTTTTCCTCTCCGATATCCATCAGTACGGCCATTCCTGAATTTGGTATCAGGCCTGAAGCCTCGAGCTGGGCTTCACGCAGATAGGCTGAATTATGTTTCTCAAGAACTTCACCTTTACTTATTGCCTTGTAATCAAAGGGCGCTATTTGTGCATAATAGAAAGGAAAATTTCCAATTCCCCAAAGTGAGCGCCACTCATCCACCATTTTTGCAAAGAGTTGGGTATATTCATTTGGGTTTTTGTAATTGGTTTCACCCTGGTACCAGATACAGCCTTTAATGGTGAAGCCGATAACCGGAGAAAGCATTCCGTTAAACAGTGCAGTGGGGGTTCGGTTACGTACTTTGATGGAATCACCCTTCTGCGGAATCTCTGTTTCTTCGAACTGCTGGGATGTGCTTTTACTCATCCATGCCTCTATACATGAACCACCGTAACTTACATTGACTAATCCAATAGGAATTTCAAGAACCTCATTTAGCAGCCTGGCAAAATAATATGCTGTAGCGCTGAATTCTGAAACAGTCTGAGGATTTGCTGACTGCCAGTATCCTTCAAAATTCTCTTTTGGTTCAGTGTCGGCTGCACGGGGAACAGTTATAAACCTGATATTTTTATTTGATGATTTTAATATTGCATCATTGGAACCGAGTATTGGTTGTCCCTTATATCCTTTCATTGGCATTTCCATGTTCGATTGCCCGGAACAAAGCCATACCTCGCCAATTAATACATTCGAAAGTACAGTGGAACCATCTCCATCAGTTATGGAAATCTCGTAAGGTCCGCCTGCATCTGGTGTGGATATCTGAATTTTCCACTTGCCGTTTTTGTCTGCTTTTCCAGTATATATCGCCTTGCCCCATGAAACCTTTATTTCAACAGTCGCTGTCGGATTGGCTAAGCCCCAAACCGATATATCTGATTTTTGCTGCAACACCATGTTTTCTCCGAAAATAGAAGGAAGCTTTACTTCAGATCTGACATTGTAAAAAATTATAAATGAAATAAATAAAACAGTTAGAATTCGTTTAAGACTTTTCATGATAATGTGTTTAACAGATGAAGATAGTATTTATTGCAATAAAATTTTGGTATAAAACTCAGGAAAATTTCTTCAATATTAACTTAGATGCTGAAAAAAAACCATAATTTCTTAATTATTTTATAGGAAATTATTTGCAAATCTATGATAAGAAAATTAATATTGTAATAAAAACGTTTACAAGATTTAATCGTGTTAAACAAATATAAATACCTTAAAATATGATATATAAGCCATGTAAACGATTACAATTTCTAATCACTAATTACAATACTTTACAATTCAGATAATTAAAGAACCTAATAACTTAAATAGCAGAACCAATTATTATTAACTATGAAAAAGAATTTATTTGTCTTTGCTTTGATTTTATTATTTACCTGTTCCCTGTGGGCACAGGTAAAGGTGACTGGTAAGGTCACCAACAGTACCGGTGAACCTATACCCGGCGTGAATGTTATCATTAAAGGCACCGAGCAGGGTACTATTACTGATACGGAAGGTGATTATGCCCTTACCGGATTGTCATCTGATGCCGTACTTGTATTTTCTTTTATAGGTATGCTCACCGAAGAGGTGACTGTTGACAACCAGACCGAAATCAACATGGTTCTGGTTGAAGACATCATGTCGCTTGACGAAGTGGTTGTGATAGGTTATGGCACAGTTAAAAGAAGAGACCTTACAGGTGCGGTGAGTTCTGTGAAAGCAGAAGACATTATTAAAACTCCTACTTTAAATGCTATGGAAGCAATACAGGGAAGAGTAACCGGTGTGGATATTATAAGAAATACCGGAAGGGCTGGCTCTGATGTTACCATTAAAGTTCGTGGCAACAGGTCATTTGGTGATCCCAACAGGCCTGAAACCTTTGATGACCTGAACAGGCCTTTATTTATAATTGATGGAATACAGGGTGGGAGTTTTTCTGACCTTAATACCAATGATATAGAATCCATTGAAGTACTTAAAGATGCCTCAACCACGGCTATCTATGGTTGGCAGGGGGCTAATGGTGTTATCATAATCACTACAAAAAAAGCTAAAGCCGGTAAGACCAAAGTTTCCTATAACGGATATTACGGTGTCAATGGCCTAACGCCTTATCCTGAAGGACGTTTTGGTGATGATTATCTTCAGCTTAGAAGGGAAGCTAATCGTGGAACTCTTTGGAATTCTCCGGATGATGACCAGGCATTATTCCCTCATCCTGATGAATGGCAGGCTTTTCGAGAAGGAAAATGGATCAATTGGACAGATTATATTCTTGACAACGGCAAGTTGCAAAGTCATCAACTGTCTGTTAGTGGTGGAAACGAAAAAAGCAGCACTTATTTTTCTGTTGGTTATTATGATGAACAGGGACCGATAAAAGATGCCTACAAAAGATACACTGCCCGCCTGAACTCTGAAAGTAATTTCGCCAAATGGGCAAAGGCAGGATTGCAGGCGCAGGTAACCTATATTAATAACGATTCAAAAGTGGATGCACTTAGCAAAGCCAATGCTATGTCACCTCTCGGTACAGTTTATAATGAAGACGGATCATTGAACTTATATCCTATTGCTGGTGATAACTCGGTGATAAACCCACTAACTGATACAAGGGAGAATGCAGCAATAAACAATAACATCTCCAGTAAAATTTTTACATCTGGTTACCTTGAAATAACTCCCTTCAATGGCTTATCATTAAAGACAGTATTGGGAGCAAATATAAATTTCAGTCGCCGTGGTATTTTTAATGACAGTCTTTCTATGAGCCAATACAGTGATAATTACAGTATAGCTTCGATCAACGCAACCAATTCAAGAAACATTAACTGGGACAATATTATAACCTATACAAAAGAATTGTCTGGTCATTCTTTTACAGTAACAGGAATTACAAGTTATACTGAAGGAATAAGTGACTATTTGTATGCCTTAGGTTCTGGGCAAGAAAACAAAGGTTTATATAATTCGTTTCTGTTTTATAATATCGAATCTTCAGATATTACTACCCGTACCATCGAATCGCAATATACTGGTACAAAAACGATGTCATATGCCGGAAGGCTGAATTACAGCTATAAAGGCAAATATCTCCTCACTTTAACAGAAAGACTTGACGGTAACTCTCGTTTGTCTCCGGGACATCAATGGTCATGGTTTCCTTCAATAGCAATGGCATGGCGTATAAGCGATGAAAATTTTGCCAGAAATATCGGATTTTTAACTGATCTGAAACTTAGGCTTAGTTATGGCGAAGCTGGAATTGCTTCCATTGAACCTTATGGTACCATTAGTGGCATACAGCCCGGAACTAAACCTCAGTCCTTTGGCGAAAAAGTTGTCCCGACATATTTTTTCAAAGTGAATAAGGCAAATGAAAATCTTGAATGGGAACGTTCGGCATCCTATAACCTGGGATTGGACTTTGCTGTGCTTGACAACAGGGCTGTTGTTGTAATTGACTTATATAGTACAAAGACCACAGGTATTCTAATGGCACGTTCATTGCCTATGTCGCTCGGGGGTGATATCGAATCACCTTTTCTTATCTGGCAAAACATTGGTTCAAGTCAAAATAAAGGAATTGAAATATCTCTGAATACCTTGAATGTTCGCACAGCAAGCTTTAAATGGACCTCATCTGTCACCTTCTCAAGAAATAACGAGAAAATTGTAAGCCTGATAGATGGAACAGATATTATAAGCGGCAGCAGTCCCGAAGACCGGTCATTGTTGCTTGGCAAACCAATAGGTTCATATTATAATTATCAGAAACTTGGTATCTGGCAACTTGATGAAACTGAAGCAATGGCTGCTATGAAAACCCCGGTGCAGGCAGGAGAAATTAAAGTTGCTGACCTAAACAATGACTCCATAATAGATGCCAACAACGACCGGACTTACATAGGCTCTAAATCCCCTAAATGGGTTTGTGGTTTTCAGAATACCTTCACATACAAAGACTTTGATCTTAGTGTATACCTGTTTGCCAGATGGGGACAAATGATCAAGAATGAACTACTAAGCAGGTACAATCCGGCTGGTACGGGAAATGGACCGGCTTATCTTGACTACTGGACACCTGAAAATCCTACCAATGATTTTCCACAACCACGTAATCAAAGGTTAATTGATTATTCTTATTATCAGACTCTTCCATATGTCGATGGTTCATTCTTTAAATTGAAAAATATCTCACTTGGATATACACTGCCCAGGGCTATCTCTACCAAATTAAAGATAGAAAAGATGAGGGTATATTGTACTGCTTCAAATTTGTTTACTGTGGCAAAGAGTCATTTGATTAAATATTATGATCCGGAAAACAGTGGTTCTGAAAAGACACCTATGAGCAGACAAATTATTTTTGGTGTAAACCTTGACTTATAATTGAAATATATAAAATTATGAAAATGAATAACATATATTTTATTCTAAATTCATTGACAGCAGGATTATTAATGCTTGTATTGATCATTTCCTGTAACGATTTAGAAGAGTACAATCCATCGGGTGGTGAAACATCACAGTCAATTTGGGGAAACCCTGAAGGTTTTCAAACACTTATTAATGCTGCCTACGTGAACCAGAGAAATATGTACGGTAAAGAAGACGCCATTCTTATGACTGAACCAGGAACAGACATATGGTTCAGGTCTGAGAAGGCAACAAGTTACAGGCAACTCATACGTTATATGGACTTAAATTCTACAGCCGGTACAGTTAGAACATTTTGGAGAAGCCTCTGGCCGTCCATTAACTATTGTAATGCCGGAATAGATAGAATTGACAGGGCCGGGTATTCATCAGAACTGGCCAAGAACCAGAAATTAGGGGAATTAAAATTCTTAAGGGCCTTTTACTACTTTCATGTAGTCGAAACCTGGGGTGGAGTTTGTCTCAGGACAACTGAAACAAATGACCCTCCCTTGAATGCTGTTAGAAGCCCGGTTGAAGATTTTTATAACGTAATCATAGATGATCTTGAATTTGCTGCCCAATGGCTACCGGTTACACAGGAAGATTATGGAAGACCTTGTCGTAAGGCAGCTTATGGCTTTCTTGCAAAAGCTTTACTAACGCGAGGATATTATTCATTTGACAAAAACAATGAAGCTGAAGCTGATGAATTCTTCACTGAAGCTAAAAGAATAGCCCATTCTGTTATTGATAGCGCAGCAAACTGGAGTGTCTCTCTTTATCCGAATTTTTCTGACCTATGGCAAAACATTGGACCTGAGAGCAACAACAAAACCTCCATAGAAGCACTTTATGTGATAACAAATTCTTTTAATTCGTCCTTTAATTTTGACCCAAACGGAAACAGATTGCACCTTTGGTTTATGGCTAAATATAATGGCAAACCGGGATTGGTGCAGGACATTGAAAATGGAAATGATGGTTATACCCGTTTTATGCCAACACAATACCTGCTTGATCTTTTTGATGAGACAATGGATTCTCGTTATGCAGGTTCATTCCAGGATACATGGTATTGCAATACTGATTTTAAATGGAATGATGAAACTGCAAAAAACTGGCATAAAGATCTTTCTGTTGTCGGAGATAGTATGATAGTTGGAGATACGGCACTTTATGTAAGTAAACATCCGATACCAGACAAAAAGCAGCGTGTATATGTTGTCATTGACAGGGATAGTTTGTTTTTGAACGATACAATAAAAAGTGCTATTAATATTTATCCCTCTTTAAAGAAATATCGCGATTCTAACAGAAGTGCAGCCAATTTACAACCTGGCTTTCTTGATATTATTGTTATGCGTTTGGCTGAAGTATATCTGATTGCAGCAGAAGCAGAATTTCAGTTAGGGGAACTAAATGAGGCTGCAGATGACATCAATGTTATCAGGAATCGAGCAGCTATACCTGGTAAAGAAGCCGATATGCAGGTTACTGCTGCAGACATTACCCTTGATTTTATTCTTGATGAAAGAGCCAGGGAGTTGGCTGGTGAACATATGCGTTGGTTTGACCTGAAACGGACAAGGACACTCGTGGACAGGATTCAAAGATTTAATAAAGATATCAAAATCCCTGCAGCCTTGTTAAGAAAAGACAATGGTGTGTTTGAAAATGTACTGCTCAGACCAGTACCTCAAAATGAACTTGATGCATTATTAAACGGGGAAGAATTCGGTCAAAACCCCGGATATTAAGGTATTTAAAACAGTTTTGGTTTCTCTTATTGTTTTTTCTTTTAAACCTGGCAGGTTTTGACCTGTCAGGTTTTTTAACTTATTTAGCTTTGTGTTATTAAATTTTTATTTTATTTAATATATCGTATAATATTGTAAATTATATTATTAATGAGAATAATAAAATTAATTTCTATAACAATTAGCCTGCTGATTTTGATTTTTCCAACAGGGTTCTGTCAGAAATCATTAGTACATATGGCAATTGTAGGTAAATCAAATCCAAGAATTCAGTTCGGTGCTGAAATTTTAACTAAAAATGTGAAGAATAAAGGATATGAGGTAAAATTTCAGGACAATCCATTGCTCACCAGGAAAAAGACACATGTAATTATTGGTGTGGTAACAGATCCTGAATTTAAATCACTTATGACTAAGCTATCCATAGGAATGAGTATTGTGCCGGGCAAAGAAGGCTTTTACCTGATACCCGTGAATGAGTCGTTAATTATTGCCGGTGCTGACGCTTCAGGTACTTTGTATGGCTGTCTTGAGATGGCAGATAGAATAGAAAAAGGTAATAATCTGTTACCTGACTTAACATTCACCGATCAGCCAGAAATGGTGATGAGAGGAGCCTGTATCGGGCTTCAGAAAACAACCTATTTGCCCGGTAGAAGCGTATATGAATATCCATACACTCCCGAAAACTTTCCCTGGTTCTACGATAAAGAGTTGTGGATTAAGTACCTTGATATGCTGGTTGAAAACAGGATGAATGCACTCTACCTGTGGAACGGCCATCCGTTTGCTTCCCTGGTCAGACTGGAAGAATACCCGTTTGCAGTTGAAGTGGATAATGAAACCTTTGAAAAAAATGAAGCGATTTTCAGTTTTCTGACAAACGAAGCTGATAAGAGGGGAATCTATATAGTGCAGATGTTTTACAACATTATTGTTTCAAAACCGTTTGCCGAACATTATGGAATTAAGACACAGGACAGGAGCCGGCCGATAATGCCTGTTATAGCTGATTATACAAGAAAATCGGTAAAAGCATTTATACATAAATACCCGAATGTCGGTTTAATGGTTTGCCTGGGAGAGGCAATGAATACCATCGAAGACGATATTCAATGGTTTACAGAAACAATTATTCCCGGTGTAAAGGACGGTCTGGCTGCGCTTGGCAGAACAGAGGAGCCACCGCTTATTTTAAGAGGCCACGATACCGATGCCAAAAGGGTAATGGAGGCTGCATTACCTCTTTACTCCAACCTTTATACAATGCATAAATATAACGGTGAGTCACTTACTACCTATGAACCTCGCGGATCATGGGAAAAAATACACAGGGACCTGAGCAATCTCGGTTCGGTGCATATTTCAAATGTGCATATTTTGGCCAACCTTGAACCCTTCAGGTATGGTTCGCCCGATTTCATCAGAAAGTCGGTAATTGCTATGCACGATATACAGGGGGCCAACGGACTGCACCTATACCCGCAGGCATCATACTGGGACTGGCCATATGCTGCCGATAATACCAATCCGAGACTGCTACAGGTTGACCGTGACCGGATATGGTACAAGGCATGGGCCCGATACGCCTGGAATTGCCATCAAGACAGCGTATCAGAAAACAAATACTGGTCACGGATTCTTGCAGATTTTTACAAGTGTGGTGAATACGGTAACGAAATTCTTAAAGCATATGAACAGACAGGCGAGATCGCCCCTAAACTGCTCCGCAGGTTTGGTATCTCCGATGGAAACAGGCAAACCCTGTTACTCGGGATGTTTATGAGCCAGCTTGTGAATCCTTATAAATGGCAGGTATACAGCAATTTTTATTCATCAAACGGACCTGAGGGTGAAATTCTGCTTGAATATGCTGAAAAAGAATGGATTAATAAACCCCATAAAGGTGAAACTCCAATGCAGATTATTCTCGAAGTTGTTCAGCATGCTGAAGAGGCAAAAAAGGCTGTTGATGCTGCTGAACGGCATATAATGAACAATAACGAGGAGTTTACAAGGTTTAAGAATGATGTTTATTGTTACCATGCCTTCGCCTGGTATTTTGCCGAAAGAGTCAGGGCTGCCCTTTTTGTTTTGAAATACAAATATTCCAATAATGTTGCCGATCTTGACAGTGCCGTACCCCAGCTTGAGAAAAGCGTTCAACACTATGAACAATTGGTTGAGTTAACTAAAGATAAATATTTGTATGCCAATAGTATGCAAACTCAACAAAGACGCATACCCATCAGCGGTGCTGGAGGCAGGAACAAAACATGGATCGAACTACTACCCGGATACGAAGAAGAATTGCTCAATTTCAAAAGAAATATTCAGGCACTCAGACAATCTGCTGATGGTACAGTAAGCCGCGAAATAGCCGAATTGCAGCCGGCTGATGTTATACTTAAAGATGAAGGACTGGAAAGGTATCGAATAGATCAGAAAGAACAGATATACTCTGATAAAGACTTTAAGATTAATGCATATGCCGGGGAACTCAAATCAATATCAGGTATCAGGTTTTCATACGAAAAACAGCTTGAACAGGGCACGGAGATACATTTTTCATGCAAAGAGCCCGTTAAGGTGGTTGTCGGCTTTTTTAACGGTAACAGCTACAGGCTTCTGCAACCTCCTTCGCTCGAGACCAATGCACATGCCAACGATCGCGGGCAGGCCGACATCCGTATCGCCAATGCATTGGATGTGCCGGGACTTTTTCCTGTTAACATCTATACCTACAGGTTTGATGCAGGAGAAAATGTATTAAAATTTGATAAAGGGCTTGTGCTTGTCCTTGGCTTTATGAAAGCAGATCAGGATATCATCATGCGCGATGCCGGCCTTGGAGGCAAGGAAAATATTGAAGGAATTGACTGGTTGTTTTATTAATTTTGATACTATGGATTACCCTTTTAACCCGCTTCTTGGAAATCAGCTCCTGCCGGTGGACATTGTTCTTGCACCGGAATGGTGGCACAGGAACACAGGACTTACATTTGATGAAGATTTTTTCTTTCATCCGCACAGAAGAATTGAAGCCGAACAGATGATGGAAAAAACGCTGTATGAAAAATGGGGCCAATTCGGATTGGGCCAAAATAAGCCGGAGAAAAGGCCTGAAATAGGCGCAGTGCATCTTGCAGCCGGATTCCTTCTTTCAGAAATGGCAGGATGCAAAGTGAATTACTCCGGTTCTCATCCTCCGCAGGTTATGGTTGCAAACAGGGAAACCCCTGGACTGAATAAGGATGATGTTTTCAATGCTCCTGCTTTTAAAAAATTTCTTAATCTCACGGAAGCATTGAAAAGTAAGTACGGCTACCTTACCGGGGATGTCAACTGGGGAGGCATTTTGAATCTTGCAATGGACATCAGGGGCGAGAGTATCTTTACAGATATGATGCTGTCACCCGAAGAGGTAAAACATTTTTTTGAACAAATTGCGGCAGTAATTGATAAGTTTACATCTGTAATCGCCACCCATACGGGTACCTCCTCCATCTCAGTCAACCGTGTGGTAAGACATCTCAAAAAACCGGTATTCCTTCATTCAGAGTGCTCCCATACCATGATATCGGCTGAGGATTACGAAAACTACCTGATGCACTTTGATATTGAGTGGAGCAGAATGCGGCCCTTTGGAATTCATTATTGCGGTCCCGACCCGCACCGTATGGCTGCTAGTTTTGCCAAAATACCCCACCTAGACTTTCTTGATGTGGGCTGGGGCGGGGATGTTGCTATGCTGAGAAGACATCTCCCGGACACATTTCTGAATATCAGGCTGAGTCCTGTTGAATTGATCGGAATGACCACTATAGAGATTGAAAACACAATTAAAAAACTCGTTACAGATTCTGAAAATCCGTACCTTACCGGAGTGTGTTGTATCAACATTGATGACCAGGTTGCCGATGACAAAATATCTGCAATTTTCAAATCAGTGTTAGAATTAAGGAAAGAATATGCAACAAAATAAATAGTTTTGTCAAAATGGTATGATTATCTAATTTTCGAATTTATTTATAAAGCACCTTAAAAAATGAAAAATAAAGTATTCTTATTGACTGGTATTATCGCCTTTTTTGTAGTTTTTACAGGCAATTTAAAAGCACAATCTGTTTATGACCAGCTTTCGGGAAAAATAAATTATGTGGTTGATATTAATGGCACAGGAGACTTTGTTAAGGTTCAGGATGCCATTAATGCCATACCCGATGATAACGATACCTGGAAGGTGATTTTTGTTAAAAAAGGGGTCTATTATGAAAAAGTTATACTCGGACATAGAAAGACGAAGGTGATATTGGTGGGCGAAGATGCCGACAGCACAGTAATTACCTACGATGACTATGCCAATAAGGTGCTTCCCGGACATACTTTCAGTACTTATACTTTTCGGGCAGATGCAAATGATTTTCAGGCATACAACATTTCTTTCGAATCAACAGCCGGCGGCCAGGGGCAAGGTGTTGCTTTTCATTCCAATGGCGACCGCCAGATATTATATCATTGTAAATTGCTTGGCAACCAGGATACCTATTTCGATAACTTCAGGACCCGCAGGTATATCAAAGATTGTTTTATAGAAGGCAATGTTGATTATATTTTTGGTTTCGGAGTTACTCTTTTTGACAGTTGCCAGGTTCATACAAATGCCTCTACTGGTTACATTACAGCAGCTTCTACACCTCAGCATTATGAGTTTGGATATGTTTTTAAGAACTGCAGACTTACATCCGGATTGGGTGTAAGAAATGTTTCATTGGGTAGGCCATGGTTTGACTGGTCCAATACGATATACTATGAGTGTTGGGAGCCTGAAAGCATTATTCCCGGTGGCTGGACGACCTGGTCACAAAGGGAAAAAACCTGTATCTATCAGGAATATAATTGCTTTGGCCCCGGTTCTGATACAACCAACCGGGTATATTTCGGAAAACAGCTTGATCCGTCCAAAGCACCGCGGTACAATATTGATACTATCTTTTCAGCTCGAAATTTCCCTTCCCATTTAGGTTATGATGGCGATACCTCTGAACTAATGCATCTTTACCGCCGCTTTGAAAAATCGGGATACCCTGAAAGGGCAGACACCATCCTATATGCCGGCAGGGATCATTATCCCGAATACCCTACAGAAAATTGGAAGCCTGTGTTTTACGACGATGTTTACCAGGTTATTAAAAACAACACATACCGGATAATGGATTCAATAAATGGAGAAATGAGTATAGACGGTTTGTTGATTGACGGTCTTGAGTTTGAAGAATTTGATCCTTTACAGTATGAATACGTGGTTGAACTGGATAAGGAAGATACCACCTGTCCGTTTATTTCGCTTAGTGAGCAGGGAGCCACTGTAAATATGGTTTACCCCACAGCATTGCCCGGTTATGCAAAGGTAACAGCACTATCTAAAGATAAGGTAAACGGTGCGACATATAATGTTTATTTTTCAAAAGATTCTGCCTATTGGGATACCGACTTACGTTTTTTTATCATTAACTCTTCCGATACCATTCATTGCCAGCCTGATGTACGCAACTATCAATACAGGTTGAGGCCGGGTACAAACAAAATTTCCTCGGTGGGAGTGTATACCAAAGTAACAGGACAGAATTATTTGAGGACCAACCCGGTTACCTTGCCAGGTATAATCACCGTAGAAGTAACTGCAGTGGACAAAGTTACCAAAAGCACCTATGAAATATTCGTGGATCTTCCTTCCGGTCTTGTTAATAGCCACAGTACAGCAGTGCCAAATATTTCACTCGTTTGCGCCAGGAATAATCTGATGGTCGTTAATCAATATGATGAATTAACAGACACCGTACTCGAAATATTTAATTTGAAAGGTGGATTGGAAATTGCAGCTAACCTGAAAAATATCCCCCTTGGTGCCACAACAGTTGATGCTGATGTATCTGAATTAAAATGTGGTGTGTATCTGTATAGCATGAAATGGAACGGGAATATCTTCAATGGAAAATTCCATAAACTGGATTGATGCTATTTGGATTTTTCTAATTATAATACACTATATATTTTTTAATTAAGAATACTTAATTGAATTATTTATTTAAGTGAAGAAATTCAATGTCAACATAGCAGATTCACAGGCTTCGCAGGTTATTCCAATTAAAAGTCAAGATTTTGACTATGATGGCTATGCAGCATATGCAGAAGCATTGAATGTGCAATGTGAACGGTTCTGGAAATCATCTTCAGGAGTGCTCGTTTACCGCAGAATGAGGGTTGCTCAATGTTTTTCATATGGATGCAAAGATATGCAGGATTCACTTGAACTACAGTTGGGCGCTTTGCAAAAAAGCATGCAGTTTAAAGCCGATGTCCCGAATTTTCTCGAACCCTGGTATGGTATTGGTACCATTGCCAGCGCTTTCGGCGGGGATTATGAATGGCCCGAAGGAAATGCCCCCGTGATGAAACCACTCTTTAAAAGTGTTGATGAATTACTTGCATATTCCCCTAAAGAAGTTGCCTTGACTAATATCGGGCGGCATACATTGCAAATGATAAATTATTTCATGGAGCAGACCAAAGGCACGCTGCCGGTCTCCCTCACCGATACCCAATCCCCTCTGAACATTGTCAATCAGCTAATCCCTCTCGATATTTTTTTTTATGAATTTCTTATTCATCCCGATAAAATACTCAAACTATTTGATATTCTTGCTGATTTGTCAATCGCTTTCAACAAGGAGCAGGTAAAAATTATAGGCGATGCTCTTGTACTTCCGGGCCATGGTTTTGCATCATCAAAGAAATGGAGAGGGCTTGGTATGAGCGATGACAATGCTGTAATGATTTCACCTGAACAGTATTTGCAGCTCGCGGCGCCCTCGGTCGAAAAAGCAGGTAAGCCATTTGGCGGCCCTGTCTTCCACTCCTGTGGTGACTGGTCTGGGATGATTGAAGCTGTGCTGAACATTAATGGTATCCTCATGGCCGATGGCGCTTTTTCTTTTGAGACTGATCCAGGGGCAACTGATAAGCACGAATCATTCCAAAAATTTGCCCATACCGGTGTGGTTTTAAACGCCAGGATTGTTGGTGATACAAATACTTTGGAAAACCAGTTAAAGCGGCTATGGGTGCCAGGCATGAAACTTATCGTGGTAACCTACTGCCAATCAACTGAAGAACAGGAATTAGCATATGAACGGATATATAATATTTGCCAAAGTAGTTAAAACTATATGAAACAGAGAATTGGTAATTACCGCTGGCGTGTAGTAGCCTTATTGTTTTTCGCTACCACGATAAATTATATTGATCGCCAGGTAATTGCAATCCTGGCACCTGATTTACAAAAGCTCTTCAATTGGTCTGAGGTAGATTACAGTTTGATAATAATGTCTTTTCAGGGGGCTTATGCATTAGGTTTAATGTTTGCCGGCAACCTTCTTGACCGTATCGGGACTAAAACCGGGTACTCCCTTGCAATTGCTTTTTGGAGTATAGCTGCAATGTTTCATGGGGCCGCAAGATCACTTTTTGCTTTTGTTGCAGCCCGCTTTTCACTAGGTATAGGTGAATCAGCCAATTTTCCTGCCGCTATCAAGGCTGTTGCCGAATGGTTCCCAAAACGGGAAAGAGCGCTGGCAACCGGCATTTTTAATGCCGGTACCAATTTCGGTGCTATCCTTACACCTTTTATCGTTCCTGTTATTGCTATTAAATGGGGATGGCAATGGGCCTTTATCGGCACCGGGGCGCTTGGGTTTATCTGGTTAATTTTATGGCTGTTTACCTATGATCACCCTGAGAAATCACCCAAGTTGACCATAAAAGAGAAAGAATATATTCTGCAGGATGAACCTGAAAAAGAGGAAAAGGTAAAATGGACCAATGTCTTGGCACACAGGCAAACTCTTGGAATATGCCTTGCCCGTTTCGTGACCGATCCGGTCTGGTGGTTTTTCCTCTATTGGATTCCGAAATTCCTTTATACCAATTACGGGATAGATCTTACAAATATCGGACCTCCTTTAATTCTCATTTATATTGTTTCAATTATTGGTTCGGTGTCAGGGGGAGGTCTTTCCTCGTTTTTCATCTCTAAGGGAAAAAAACCTGTCCCTGCCCGTAAAAATGCTATTCTTATTTTATCAATGTTTGCCCTGCCGGTTTATTTTGTTTCGCAGGTACAGCACATGTGGATAAGTGCTTTACTGATATCATTGGCAGCCTTTGCGCACCAGGGTTATGCTGCCAATATTTTTACAATTGTTTCTGATATTTATCCTAAAAAAGCAGTCGGCACAGTTATCGGATTATCAGGCTCAGCAGGAGCTGTGGGAGGAATTCTCTTCTCATTCTCAGTAGGCTATATCCTTGAACTGACAGAAAGCTATTTTTTCCTGTTTCTTTTTGCCTCTGTGGCATACCTGTTATGCTGGTTGTTTCTGAGGTTATTGGTGCCGGACAACTCAAAAATTGAAATTTAAATTTATATAAAATTATGAAAAAGGTTACTAATCAATATCTTATATTTTTTTTTACATTCCTTTTCACAAAGATTTCCTTTGCAGCAGGTACATCAATTCCGGTCACTGTCTCATTAGATGGCACCGGTGATTTCACTACCATTCAGGAAGCTGTAAACTCTGCACGTGATTTTTCCGATGCACGTTTTGTTATTTTCATCAAGAATGGAATCTACAGGGAAAAACTGGTAGTACCTTCATGGAAAACAATTATCACCCTGATAGGGGAAAATGCAGACAGCACCATTATTGTTTTTGACGACTATTCAGGTAAAGACGGCATCAATACTTTTACATCATATACGGTATTAGTTCAGGGAAATGACTTCTATGCCGAGAACATTACTTTTCAGAATTCAGCAGGACCGGTTGGTCAGGCTGTGGCGCTTCACATTGAGGCCGACCGCTGTACTTTCCGTAACTGCCGTTTCCTGGGCAACCAGGATACCATGTATGCTGCGGGAGAGGGCTCGCGACAGTATTATTACAACTGTTATATCGAAGGTACTACCGACTTTATCTTCGGGGCTGCCACTGCCCTGTTTGAAGAATGTACCATACATAGCAAAAAAAATTCGTATATCACTGCTGCTTCTACTACAAAAGATACTGAATATGGCTTTGTTTTTATGAAATGCAAGCTAACAGCTGATAGTGCTATAAGCAAAGTATATCTTGGACGTCCCTGGAGGGATTATGCAAAAGTGGTATTTTTGCATTGCGAATTGGACAACCATATCGTTCCTGCCGGATGGCACAACTGGAGCAAATCAGAACGGGAATTAACCGCATTTTATGCCGAATATAAAAATTCAGGTAATGGTTCTGATATCGCAAACAGGGTGGCATGGTCCAAGCATTTGTCAGATGATGAAGCATCCTGTTTTACTAAGGTTAATATTTTGTCCTTTATTCAGGAAAATGAAGATCAAACACCAAAATGGTATGATTATATATTTCAGAGTCAGTAAAATTATGAAATTCAATATTATACATTTCGTCTTAATCCTTCTTTTATTCTCCCTTTCAGATCAGCTTCTTTCACAGTCGGGACATAGAAAGGATATTCTTTTAAATGATAACTGGAAGACCGTTGCTAACGACTCAAATCGTATGGCATATGAAGGTTTTGAAATGCAGGTTTTTGACGATTCCGGATGGAAAACGGTTGATATTCCGCATAACTGGGACAAATACGAAGGTTACAGGCGTATGCTCCATGGCAACAGGCATGGATATGCATGGTACCGAAGGAACTTTACGGTTGGAAACATACAACCCGGTAAACGTTATTTTCTGTGGTTTGAAGGAGCCGGTTCATATGCCTCAGTTTTTGTAAACGGTCAGAAAGCAGCATACCACGCCGGGGGAAGGACTTCCTTTACAGTTGATATTACCTCTTTTATACTAACAGGTAACCAAAAAAACATTTTGGCTGTAAGAACTGAACATCCGGCGAATATCAGAGATCTGCCCTGGGTTTGCGGAGGCTGTTCAGAAGAGTGGGGATTTTCAGAAGGTTCACAACCTTTTGGTATCTTCAGGCCTGTTCACGTTATAATTACAGGTGATGTCCGCGTTGAACCGTTTGGCACTCATATCTGGAATGATACTACTGTAAACGAGCGCCTTGCAAAACTAAATGTCGAAACAGAACTAAAAAACTATGGGCAATCTCATGTAAAAGTCAAACTTATCAGCAGGCTGAAAGACAGGGAGGGGCAGGTTGTAGCAAACGATATTCAGACCCTGGTTATAAATGCAGGTGAAACAAAGGTGGTGAAATGTAATCCCATAATGGTTGAAAAGCCAATTCTCTGGTCGCCTGAAGATCCTTATCTGTATACACTTGAGTCTGAAGTGATGGTAAAACGTAAAACCGTTGATATTACTACTACAAAATATGGTATCAGATGGATTAGCTGGCCGATTGGAAATACCACTCAGAAAGGACAGTTCCTTTTGAACGGAAAGCCTTACTTTTTAAATGGTACAGCGGAATATGAGCACATGATGGGACAAAGCCATGCATTTAGCCATGAGCAGGTAAGAACCCGTGTGATGCAGGTTAAAGCCGCCGGGTTCAATGCTTTCAGGGATGCACATCAGCCACATAACCTTTATTACCAGCACTTCTGGGATAGCATGGGTATGTTTTTCTGGCCACAGTTTGCTGCGCATATCTGGTTTGATAACAATGACTTCAAATATAATTTTAAACAATTACTTGAAGACTGGGTGAAGGAACGCCGGAATTGTCCTTCGGTGATACTCTGGGGTCTTGAAAACGAAAGCACCCTGCCTGAATGGTTTGCCAGGGAATGTACCCAAATAATACGTGAACTCGATCCAACTACTTCATCACAGAGAAAGGTTACTACATGCAATGGCGGAACAGGCACCGACTGGAATGTAATACAGAATTGGTCAGGCACTTATGCAGGTGACCTGTTTAAATATGATGAAGACCTGTCTGCCGATCTTCTGAATGGGGAATACGGTGCATGGCGAAGCATTGACCTGCACTCCGAAGGTGGTTATACCAAAGACGGCATTCACAGTGAAAGCAGGATGTGTGCGGTTATGGAGACCAAGATCAGACTTGGTGAAGCAGTGCGCGATAAAAGCTGTGGCCATTTTCAATGGATTTTCAATTCACATGAAAATCCCGGCAGAACACAAAATGGTGAAGGTTTTCGCGAAATTGACAGGATAGGTCCTGTCAACTACAAAGGACTTATTACCCCGTGGGGAGAACCAACAGATGTGTTTTATATGTACTGTTCAAACTATGCCCCGAAAGAATCAGAACCTATGGTTTACATCGTATCTCATACATGGCCAGACAGGTGGACCAGCCCGGGATTGAAAAACGGTATCGTTGTTTATTCGAATTGCGATGAAGTCGAATTATTCAACGATATTGATACATTTTCACTAGGCAGAAAAACCAGACAGGGTATCGGGACACATTTCACATGGGATAGTGTGAACATCAGGTACAATGTATTGTATGCCAAAGGATTTGTCAATAATAATGTCGTAGCAACAGATTGTATTATACTAAATCACATTCAGGAATCACCCTGTTTAAAAAAGTTATACTCTACCGGTGAAAACCAGCTTATGCCGGAGCCAGGCTATCACTATGTCTATCGGGTAAACTGTGGCGGGCCCGATTATATTGATGAATTTGGTAATTTATGGATGGCCGACAGGCATAAAAAAGATACAGGGTGCTGGGGAAGCCTTTCCTGGACCGATGATTTTGAAGGGTTACCTGTATTTTACGGAAGCCAGCGCAGAACATTTGATCCGATTAAAGGCAGCGATGACTGGAAGTTATTGCAATCTTTCAGATATGGAAGAGACAAACTTAAATTTGAATTTCCGCTTCCTGATGGTGAATATCTCATAGAGTTATATTTTATTGAACCCTGGTATGGTAGAGGAGGGGGAATGAATTGTTCCGGTTGGCGATTATTTACAGTGGCGGCAAATAATGATACTTTAATTAAAAATTTAGATATATATAGCGAATCTGGTCATAATAAGTTACTTAAAAAGAAATATTTAACTTCTGTTTCAGGAGGAAAGCTCGCATTGCATTTTCCCGAAGTTCTGTCAGGCCAGGCTGTTATTTCTGCTATTGCCATTGCTTCAGCAAAAAAAAGCCATCAGTTGGCTGTCCATTCATATGATAACCTATTGGTCAAGGAATTTTCAGCGCCTGATAACTGGGAACATGTTTCATGGCTTGACACAGGAGAGAAGCTTTTCACCGATGCAAATGCTACGATTTATAATCTGCCGTCAAATTTATACAGCTCGGAATGGATACGTACCCCTAAAGATGTAAAAATATTTAAAGATGATTCCCTGGCATCATTTGTACTGAATGAACAAGCTGATGTTTTTGTTGCCTTGGATACCAATATAAAGAACCTTCCTATATGGATGAACACCTATCATGATACAAAAACCTATCTCGATTGTTGTGGGGAATTAAACAGCAGGTTTAAAATTTATGGTCAAAGGTTTCAGAATGGAGACCGTGTGATTCTGGGCGGCCTTGGAACTTCTTCCACGATGTATACGGTGATTATTTCCCCGGTAAGTAAACTTGGTCTTGCAACCGATCAAAGGCCTTTAACCAGGTATCCTGTTACCTCTGCCATTTTATGGGGACCAGGCATCATTCAAAATTATACCGGCGACCAGCCACACATAATTTTTTCTGCACCCAGTGCAGATTCGGTTGAGTGGGATATTGCAGTCGGTATAGGTGATCTTTATTCACTTCAGTTTAGGTACATGAACGACACGGATAATGATATCCCAATGAAGCTGACAATCAAAGACCAGAATTATAAAACCATATATACCGTTGCGCTTGATTTTTCGGTAACAGGCCAATCCTGGAAAACTTTAAAAACTAATACCGGGACCAGTATAAATGCCGGTAAGTATAAAATCCATCTTTCTGTTAGCGGTACTAAAGGTCTGGCTGTCTCTTCACTTAATGTGCAGTAATGAATTTTTTATCTGTTATTTAGGTTTAGAATAAAAACAAATATTAAGAAGGTTTCGTATAAACATACAAAACAAAAAAAAATGAAAGTTTTTAGGCTGATAACAACATTGCTGTTTCTTATTTTTATAGGTACTGCCTTAACAGCACAGGACGAAACCGGATGTGTCTCCGGAAATTGTGAAAATGGAAGTGGAACTTATATCTATTCAAACGGATATCATTTTAAAGGTGACTTTAAAAATGGCAAACGTGAAGGAAGAGGGATGCTTACATGCCCTGATGGGTCAAGCTATGAAGGGATGTGGGCAAATGACGAATTTAACGGGCAGGGAACCTACAAATGGGCTGATGGCGCCAAATATTCGGGTGAATGGAAAAACGGAGTACAAGACGGGTATGGCATTTATTTTTATCCTAACGGTGATAAGTATACCGGATACTTCAAAAACAATAAATTTCACGGCAAAGGTACATATACATGGGCCGGCGGTGAATCAGTGACAGGCATTTATGAAAATGGAGAATTAAAAAATACTGTAAACCAATAGATTGTTAATCAATCTGTTAATCCGCTCTCAATAACACTTCTTACATTTTGCATGAGTTCGGGCATGTTTAATTCAGTATAACCTTGAATATTTATGGGTTTATGAATAATCATCTTTACACTTCCCGGCATAAGATTAATTGTTCCCGTAGGAAGAATATTCTTTGTATTTAATACCGTAACCGGCAGAATCGGCAGATTAAGTTCCAGCGCCAGTTTGAAAGCCCCGCGCTTAAAGGGTAAAAGATTATTTGTTTTGCTTCGTGTACCTTCAGGAAATATAACGACCGATGTGCCGTTTACAAGCTTTTTTTTCGCTTCGCTCAGGCTCTCCATCGCTGCCCTCGTATTCGACCTGTCTATAAAAATATGTCCTACCTTTTTACTTCCAAAACCTATACCGGGTATTTTGGCCAATTCTTTCTTCATTACCCATTTTATGTCCAGTCCGAGCCATCCGTATATCAAAAAAATATCGAAGTAACTCTGGTGGTTTGCAATAACTATGTATGATGCGTTTTTTTCAATATGATTTTTTCCTTCAACTTTAACCAGCATAGGGGTAAACAATGCGTTTAACCGGCTCCATAATACACCGCCAAAATAACTTCCTATTCTTTGATTAATAAGGGTAGATACAATCACCGCCATCACACCGAAAAAAATGGTGTTGAGGGCAAGGAATGGGGCAAAAAATAACCATTTATACGGCTGGTACAAAACAAAAAGTAGCTTACGTCGCATGTTTTAAGTGTTTGGCCATAGTTTATGCACCAAATATAAAACAATTGTTTTGATATTGGAAGATAAAGACATTATCTGTATTTTAATTGTTAAAACTATTGTATCTTTGCCGCTTCATTTTTTTATCAGAAGAAATATATGCAATCTCTAAGAAATATCGCAATAATAGCACATGTTGATCATGGTAAGACCACGCTGGTTGATAAAATAATTCATGAATGCAAGGTATTTGACCCAAGAAAGGAATCGGGTGAACTGATCCTTGACAATAACGATCTGGAGCGTGAACGTGGGATAACCATCCTTTCTAAGAACGTATCCGTAACATATAAAGATGTTAAGATAAACATTATTGATACACCTGGCCATGCCGATTTTGGAGGTGAAGTGGAGCGCGTACTGCGCATGGCAGACGGTGTGCTTTTGCTGGTTGATGCTTTTGAAGGCCCCATGCCACAGACAAGGTTTGTATTGGGCAAAGCACTTGGTTTAGGCCTTAAACCCATCGTGGTGATTAATAAAGTCGACAAAGAGAACTGTAAACCCGATGAAGTACATGAAGAAGTTTTTGAGTTGATGTACAATCTCAATGCAACTGAAGATCAGTTGAACTTTCAGACCATTTTTGGTTCATCAAAACATGGATGGATGTCAAAAGACTGGAAAACCCCGACAGATAATATTCGGTCGTTGCTTGATACGATACTTGAAGCCATTCCTGAAGCTCCATACAGGCCAGGTACTGTTCAAATGCAGATTGCATCGCTCGATTATTCAAGTTTCGTTGGCAGAATTGCAATTGGCAGGGTTTACCGTGGCGACCTCGTAATAGGAAAAGACTATACTTTATGCCGGAAAGAAGGCAGGAACAAAGTTGTTAGAATACGTGAACTTCAGCTTTTTGATGGTTTGGGAAAACAAAAAGTGTCATCGGTGCGTAGCGGTGACCTGTGTGCTGTTGTCGGACTTGAGGATTTTGAAATAGGAGATACCATTGCCGATTATTACGAACCGGAACCTTTGCCCCGTATTGAAGTTGATGAACCTACCATGAGCATGCTGTTTACCATCAATAATTCACCTTTTTACGGACTTGATGGTAAGTATGTAACCTCCCGGCACCTCAGGGACAGGCTTTTTAAAGAAACTGAAAAAAACCTTGCCCTGCGGGTAGAAGAAACTGGCTCTGAAGACAAATTCAATGTCTTTGGAAGAGGGGTGCTTCATCTTTCAATCCTTATTGAGACCATGCGCAGGGAAGGCTATGAAATACAGGTAGGAAAACCTAATGTCATATTCAAAACCATTGACGGCGTTAAATGCGAGCCCATAGAAATTCTTGTTGTTGATGTACCGGATTCCCATTCAGGAAAAGTAATAGAACTCGTAAGCAGCCGTAAAGGTGAGTTAAAGGTAATGGAACCAAAGGGGGACTTATTACACCTTGAATTCGAGATTCCATCAAGGGGATTGATAGGTCTGAGAAACAGCATATTAACTTCAACAGCGGGACAGGCCACCATGAACCACAGGTTTAAGACTTACGAACAATATAAAGGCGATATAGCAACAAGAAGCAAAGGTTCACTGGTATCGCTTGAAACAGGTTCTGCTTCGGCATATGCTATTGATAAGTTGCAGGACAGGGGCAGGTTTTTTGTTGACCCGGGCGAAAGCGTCTATAAGGGACAAGTTGTTGGCGAACACACACGTGAAGGCGATCTTACCGTAAATGTGGTTAAAGCCAAAAAGCTTACGAATATGAGGGCATCGGGTTCGGACGAAAATGTAAAGATTGCACCCAGTATTGAATTTTCCCTTGAAGAAGCTATGGAATATATCAAAGACGATGAATACCTCGAAATTACCCCGAAACATATCCGTATGAGGAAAATCAATTAAAATTCAAGGTTTTATTGTTTACCTAAATTATATGACAAAGGATTTTAAGACTGTAACCATCAACGTAAATCGGCACGATCTGCGGGAAAAATCAAACCGTGTTTATTTGAACACAAACGGATTATAATTGATCCCCCTGTCATAATGGTCTTCATTTTCTTTTTTCTTCAGAAATCCTACAATAGCATATGTTACCGGTGTAAATAAAACCTCAACGGTACATTTGAAAATATAATTGGATATGATGACAGACCAGAGCAGTCCTGCCGGTAATACACCATAAAATGCAACCATGCAGAATATTGCTGTATCTATTCCTTCACCTGCAAGTGTAGAAGCAATTGTGCGAACCCATAGAAATTTGCCTCCCGTTTTTATCTTCAACCTAGATAGAATATACGAATTGGAGAACTCACCGGCAAAGTATGCAACAAGACTGGCAATTACAATTCGTGGAACAAATCCCAGAAGGTTTTCAAAAGCTTGCTGGTGCGCCCAGTCGGCAGCCGGGGGAAGAACCTGTACCAGATAAAATACCAGCGACATGAGAAGGGCGCTGAAGAAACCGGTCCAGATTACCCTTCTCGACTTTTGATAACCATATACTTCCGTAAGGATGTCACCAAAGATATAGCTGAGCGGGAAAAGAATGGTACCGCCATCAAATGTAAATTTCCATAGAACAAGAATTTTTGTAGAAGCGATATTCGAAATCAGGAGCACAGCAACAAACAGTCCGGTAAGTACATCGAGATATTTAAAGCCTTTTTGGTTTGTGTACATGGTTTAACTATTTTTATACAAAAAATTTTCCAAATATACATTTAATGAACCAAAAAACAGCAATCATCACCGGGGGAGCCCAGGGAATAGGTCGTATAACCGCTCTCAGCTTCTTCAAAAAAGGGTATAAAACAGTAGTGCTTGACCTTGATACTGAAGCTATTGAAGATCTAAAAAAAAACAGGGATTATTCCGGTATTCATTTTTTTCACTGTGATGTATCTGTTGAAGATGACATATCCCGCTCTATCAGTCAGATTGCTGAATGGTCGGACGGTATTCATATTGTGGTAAACAATGCTGCAATTGCCATAAATAAGCCCGTAGAATTGCTTTCACTTGACGAATGGAACAAAGTTATGGGTGTAAACCTGACAGGGGCATTTTTGTGTTCAAAGCATGCCTCGCAGCATCTTAAAAGAACAAAGGGTTCAATTATTAATATTTCATCAACAAGGGCTTTTATGTCCGAACCTGATACTGAAGCTTATTCGGCTTCTAAAGGCGGAATTATTTCGCTTACACATGCCCTGGCGATAAGCCTTGGCCCGGAGGTAAGGGTGAATTGTATCAGTCCGGGATGGATAGATGTTTCTATGCATAAAAAAACATCAGGCATTAAAGAACCGGCCCTAACCGATGCAGACCATTCACAGCACCCGGCAGGAAGGGTAGGACAGGCTTCTGATATTGTGAATACAATCTTTTTTCTAACCGATGAAAAAAACAGCTTCATCACCGGTCAAAACTTTATTGTGGATGGAGGTATGACCCGAAAAATGATTTATGTGTAAACAAATTCCGGTATTTTCTTATCAAAATTAATTCATCCTCGAAACGTAATGTGTATGCAATAGTTTGTGCGACAAGTGACTTAGTGGCTCTCCTAAAAATTCTTCGTAAATCTGTTTAATCTCCGGGTTATCATGCGATTTTCTTAGCTGTTTGCCTTCATCTTCTGCATAGATAGCCTCAATACGCTTTTTGCGCACTTCGTCGGTTGTAAACCTTGGCTGGCCTCCGCCGCCTATACAACCTCCCGGGCATGTCATTACTTCAATAAAGTGAAACTCTTCCCCAGCACGCATTGCTTCAATTATTTTTTTGGCATTACCAAGGCCATGCGCCACACCCACTTTTAATTCCACACCTTCCAGAAAACCCCATTCGGGTTTTGTACCTGTGATTTTCAAAGATGCTTTTTTAACACCTTCAAGGCCCATTATAGGAACGATATGCAGTTTTTCCAAGGGCAGTTCCTTACCTGTTACAATCTCATATACTGTCCTTACAGCGGCTTCCATTACCCCTCCGGTATTGGCAAAAATATCAGCCGCCCCAGAAGACATTCCAAGCGGTGAGTCCATTTTATCATCAGGCAATTCCCTGAAATCTATTCCCGCCTGCTGGATCATCCTGCCGAGTTCACGCGTAGTAAGCACGTAATCAACATCCTGAACACCACTGTCATTCATTTCAGGCCGCTGTGCTTCAAATTTCTTGGCTGTGCAGGGCATAACAGATACCACTACAATATCCTCAGGTTTTCTCCCGATTTTCTCTGCATAATAAGTTTTTGCTACCGAACCGAACATTTGTTGCGGTGATTTACAGGTTGAAATATTGTCAAGATAGTCGGGATAAAAATATTCTGCGTATTTGATCCACCCGGGAGAACAACTGGTAAACTGGGGAAGGGCAACCTTTTCTTTGTTTACCAGCGCTTTTTTCAGGCGCAATAAAAGCTCTGTTCCCTCTTCCATAATTGTTAAGTCGGCAGTGAAATTCGTGTCAAATATCCTGTCAAACCCAAGTATGCGCAAGGCTGTAACCATTTTCCCTGTTACAAGGGTTCCTGGCTCATAACCAAAGCATTCACCAAGGGCTGCGCGGATTGCTGGTGCTGTCTGGACAACCACAAATTTATCGGGATCATCCAAAGCTTCCCAAACACTTGCAATATGATCTTTTTCTGTGATAGCCCCCACGGGACAAACCGCTGCACACTGTCCACACTGAACACATGGCACTTCGGCAAGGTTTTGCTCAAAAGCAGGGCCAATAGTAGAATCGAAACCCCGTCCCTGTGCAAAAAGCGAGCCTACGCTCTGTATCTCGTTACACACTGTTACACATCGTCTGCACTTGATACATTTACCGCTGTCCCTGACCAATGCAGGCGTTGAATCGTCTATGATACTCTCAAGGCATTCGCCTTCAAATCTTGTATCTTTGATGCCAAGGCTATAAGCCAATGCCTGCAACTCACAATCGTTATTCCTGTCGCAGGTTTTGCAATCACCGCAATGTTCGGAAATCAGCAATTCAACTACGAATTTTCTGGCCTCCCGAACTGTTTTGCTGTTGGTGATTACCTTCATACCTTCTGCTACGGGAGCCGCGCAAGAAGCCACAAGGGATTTTGCACCTTCCACCTCAACCATGCAAACACGACAGGCACCTTTGGGTATCTGCGATTCAAGGTGACATAAGGTAGGAATATTATAACCTGCTTTTTGAGCTGCATTAAGAATAGTACTGCCTTCGGGTACTTCAACTTTTGTATTATTTATATATAAAGAAACCATACTTTTTGACTTTTTTAAAGATTAACACTTGCCATAATCACATCTTAAGCATCTTTTTGCCTGGCGAATAGCTTCACCTTCGGTATATACCTGCTCCACTTCGTCGAAATTGAACCTGCGGCGCTCTGCTGCCAATAAGCTCAGATTTTTACGCGGAAAGGGGGCGGGTTCATCATCAGGGTCGAAGAAGGTATCTACTTTTATCTCTTTACGCCAGAAAGCATGGTCTTCGCCTGTTAGAAAATGATCTATGCCAACGGCTGCTTTTTCACCGCCTGCAACAGCTTCGATAACCGATGACGGCCCGGTAGCAGCATCTCCCCCGGTAAATATCCACGGAACTGATGTCTGGCCAGTATAAGGATCAGCTTTTATTTTGGAATTTGATATTGTTTCAAGCTGTATGCCATTGAATAGTGTGCTGCAATCCAGTGTCTGACCGGTTGCCAGAATAACCTGATCCGATTCAATAACAAAGGATTTATCGCTGGCTTCGGGCCTCCTTCTTCCGCTCTTGTCAAATTCGCCCAGCTTCATTTCAATACATTTTACACCTGATACCTTTCCGTTTGTCTGAAGGATTTCAACAGGATTGGTGAGTGTGTGAAGCTGAATTCCTTCTTCAATGGCTGCTTCAATCTCTTCTGCCCAGGCTGGCATTTCGTCCTGTGTTCTCCTGTAAACAATGTGAACCTCCTCAGAACCAAGCCTCAAGGCAGTTCTTGCAGCATCAATGGCTGCATTACCACCACCAACCACAATTATTCTTTTGCCAACGGGAACAGATCCGCGAAGGTTATAAGTCTGTAAAAATTTAAGGGCGTCGGCAATACCGTCTGCTTCTATACCGGGTATATTAGGTATCATGCCTGAAGGTGTACCAACTCCAAGAAATACAGCTTCAAATCCCATTTCTTTAAGATCGGAAAGCGTGAAATCTTTGCCGAGTTTTTTACCTGTTTCGATGTCAACCCCCATATTTTCTATCATCCTTATCTCACGGAACAATACCTCACGGGGAAGCCTATAGGCAGGGATTGTCTGTACAAGCATACCACCGGGTCTTTGCTCGGCTTCAAAAACCTTAGGCTTATAACCCAGCCTGGCCAGGAAATAAGCACATGAAAGACCTGCCGGCCCGGCACCAATAATTGCTATTTTTCTTTGGGCATTATGGCTGTTCTCGCGAATTTCAGGTAACTGGACAGTTATTTCCTGGTCAACCATAAAACGTTTCACTGCCCTTATAGAAACCGGATCGTCTATGGTTGATCTGCGGCATTTATCCTCGCAGGTATGGAAACAAACCCTGGCGCAAATTGCCGCGAAGGGATTTCTTTCCCTGTGCAACCTTAGTGCTTCGGCGTATCTTTTTTCACCAACAAGTGAAACAAAACCAGGTACATCAACATGCGCAGGGCAAGCGCTTTGACAAGGTGCCCTTACCAACCCGGGGCATACACCTGCCGGACATGTTTTCTGAAAAATATGCGCCTCGTATTCGTGCCTGAAGTACCTCAGGGTTGATAATACAGGGTTTGGCGCTGACTGGCCAAGCCCGCAAAGTGCCGTTTTCTTTATTTTTTCTCCAAGTTCAATGAGTTTGTCAATATCTTCCGGTTTGCCTTTACCGGCACAGATGTTCTCAACTATTTCAAGCATGCGTTTTGTCCCTACACGGCAAGGGGTGCATTTTCCACACGATTCCTCCTGTACAAATTCAAGAAAGAACCTTGCCACATCTACCATACAAGAATCTTCATCCATAACGATGAGCCCGCCCGACCCCATAATGGCACCAAGTTCATTCAGCGACTCATAATCAAGTGACACATTAAGATGATGTTTTGGAATGCAACCTCCCGAAGGACCGCCTATCTGGGCAGCTTTGAAAGGTTTTCCGCTGCTCGTTCCCCCCCCGATATCATACAAAAGGTCACCCAGGGTTGTTCCAATAGGTACTTCAAAAAGACCCGAATTAGCGATAGCGCCGGCAAGGGCAAATATTTTTGTTCCTTTGCTCTTATCTGTGCCAAATGATGCAAACCATTCCCCTCCATTGATGACAATAGCTGTTACATTTGCAAAAGTTTCAACATTATTCAGAACCGTTGGTTTTCCCCACAAGCCTGATTGTGCAGGGAAGGGCGGTCTAGGTCGTGGCTCGCCCCTTTTTCCCTCAATTGAAGCGATAAGGGCGGTCTCTTCGCCACAGACGAATGCCCCGGAACCCATCCTGATATCGAGTTCAAAATTGAAACCCGACCCCATGATGTTCTTTCCCAGTAATCCCATTTGCGTGGCCTGGCTGATGGCATTGTTTAACCTCTCAACAGCAAGGGGATATTCAGCACGGACATAGATGTATCCTTTGGTTGCACCAATAGCATAAGCGCCAATGGCCATTCCTTCGATCACGCTGTGCGGATCGCCTTCAAGAATGCTGCGGTCCATATATGCACCGGGATCGCCTTCGTCGGCATTACACAATATATATTTTTGGTCTGAATCATTTTTAGCTGCCAGTTTCCATTTGAGGTATGTCGGAAAACCTGCACCTCCGCGTCCCCTCAATCCTGACTTCTGCATTTCTTCAATTACATTTTCCGGTTTCATTTGATTAATTGCTTTGGAAAGTGCTTCATATCCGCCGGCGCTTATATAGTCGTTAATGCTGTATGGATCAATTGATCCGCAATTCCGAAGCACAATTTTTGTCTGCTTTTTAAAGAAATCAATGTCTTTTTCAAGCGGCACAGGAACGCTGCCGGTTTCTTTACGGTAGGTTAACCGCTCCACAGCCTTTCCTCCAATTATGTGGCTTTCGATAATTTCATCCACATCATTAACTGTTAGCTCCTGATAAAATGTGCGACTGCTGGCCAGAATAACAACCGGCCCTTTGGAGCATGGACCAAGGCATCCTGTACCAATTACTTTAACTGTTTTATCGAGATTCTTTTCTTTAAGTTTTTGATTAAAAGCGTCTTTTATTTTCAATGAACCGGAAGCTATACAACCACCACCGGTACATACAAGGATTTTTTCACGTATTTCGGAGTTAGTTGCTTCATGAATCAGGTTTTTGCGAAAATCTGATAAATCTTTTGCTGTAGTAATTTTCTGCATATTGGGTAAAATCTTTTAATTCAAATTGATTCTATCTGTAACTGCTAAGAATTTCATTTATCCTGGAAGGCTTGACTTTTTGAAAAACCTCATCATTGATCATAATCACCGGTGCCAGACCGCAAGCACCAAAACATCTTCCTACTTCCAGCGAAAATTTCCGGTCTTCTGTTGTTTCTCCAACACCAATTTTTAATTCATCACTCAGTGCTTTTAAAACGTCTTTACCACCTCTCACATAACAGGCTGTACCCAGGCAAACACGAATGGTATTTTCACCTTTTGGTATGGTAGAAAAATATGAATAAAACCCTACAACCCCGGCTACTTCGCTATATGGTTTGTTCAGCCTTCTGCTTATTTTTCGTAATGCTGCCTCCGGCAGATAGCCGAAAAGGTTTTGTACCGACTGCAAAATAGGAATCAAAGCACCTTCTTTTTCAATATGCTGATCGATAATATCGTCAAGCTGCTCGTAGTACTGTTCTTCACTAATTGAATCGTGACACTTACAAACTTTTTCCTGCTGAGCACTCTTCTCACCCATATTATTATAATTTAATTTGTTACATCTTTTATTGAATTAAAACCGAATTTAATCCTGACGTAAAAATAAAAATTAAATTGTTATTATAATAACATACAGATATCTTTTATAATAGCGCATTATATTTTATATTGAATCTAAATTACTATACCTATAAAATAATAAAAATGCTAATTAGAGCTGATTTATATCACTTTTACAAATAACAGTGAAGGTTCTCAAAGCCTTATTAAACTTTATCTTAAGAGACGAATATATACAATTGTATTACATGATGTTATGAAAATAACAAATGTTTGGGCCAACGATAAGAAATTTAACTATATATAACTAATATACAGTTAATTATGAATAATTAATTTGTATGATTTTATTAATAATTGCCCCTGAAATAAACGTACAAGGTAAAATCCCGACTTTATTCCACTTATATCCATACGGTTATTCCCATTATTCAGAAGGTTACGCAGCCGAACAGTCTTACCGCTTAAATCAACGATATCAATGCTGAAATCATTATTTTCCGGATATATTCCATTCAGGTTAACATACATATAATCTTTTGCAGGGTTTGGATAAACGGTAATATGATCTGTCAACTCCGGGTAATCTCTTTGATTATTTAAACGGGCAGGGTCATTAGGACCATCAGGGGTCATATTTATCATGTGTTGCCATGTACCAGTACCGTCTGAATATTTACCATATGAATAACCTTCAACCAGCAGGTCAAAGTGAACTGAATCGAGCATTATTAAGTTTTCACCAACTTTTTGTGTCAGGTAAATTGACTCTCCATCCGGGTCAGCTTTAAATAATACATGATTTGGACCTTGTTTGGCTTCCCCGTCAAGATAAAACGTAATAAAACCTCCGGCAGGGATAACAGTTGAATCAGGTATCGCGAAGCGCATAAGGTTTTCCGGTTTGTCAGAGATAAAGTAACTATAAAGAATTATTTCTTCATCAGAAGTATTGCACAATTCAACAAATCCTGATTTTTCACCATATTCATCCCTGAATTTGGCTGAGACAGCAGCTACCTCATTAAGCATAATCCCGTTGGTGGGCACTATCGGTTCAAAAACCGGTTCTATTGCTATGTTAAAACTTGAATCGCTGATAAGTAAAGAATGATGGCTGAAAATTTCTCCTTCAGGCTGCGTGATAAGGGTATATTCCAGCGAAAGATCAAAACCCAGGTCGCTGCTTGTACCATTTGCCTGGTGAACTTCACAGGCTATAACATTTTCTCCGGGTTTTAGCAGGTTTTTATCAATATTTACCTGGCTTTGGGTAATTTCATTCGCACTTGCTGCATAAGTTGAAAACTCCACATTCCCTGCCGGCATGTTAAAGCGGTGAACTTCAGTTCCGTTTAAATAAACTACAGCCCCGTCATCAGCATTCAGGGTAAGCAAAAAACCATTCATACCCGCTGTATCATCAAGAAAAAAGCTTTTTCGGAACAAAGCAGCAGGTATCTTATTGCCGGCATCAGGGCCATAACTTATGGTTGTAACCTCGTTGCCATCACCATAGCCGAGTTTAGCATATCCTTCAGCCCACAATGTATCACCGAAAGCCAGGTCATTCCAGCCGGCCGGGTAACCGGACGCGGTGTCCAGGTAACTCCATTCACTACCCAGACTGATGACCGGGATAATCTGGTAACCGGTGGTATAATTCCATTGTTTAAACCGGTAACCTTTTGCTGGCATTGCTTTTATTGATAATTCAAGGTTTTTATATGTAGTCATCGAAAAAGGATAATTCCTGATTACCGATTCGTTTACAGCTACTTCTCCTTGAAAAGGATTGGAATTTGAAATTGAGATGACAACATCATCCCCGGTAAAGCCAAAATAATTGGCAATATAACCAGGTATAAAATTATAACGGGCGGTTGCAAATGATTTAAGTGAATTGATGCTGTTAAACCAATCGTTGCGCGAGCCCCCCCACCTGTTTTTCTGAAAGGTAATTTCGTAATCTATAATTGAGGACAAGCTATCCATTACAAAAGTGCACCAATCGGGGTGAAATATTGTATTTCTTAAAGTCAGTAATTTAGAAGCAAACATATTCTGAAAGCCTTGATTTTCCATTAGCTTTCTGAAGAGTAGGGTGGCCCATGGCGGATTTGGCCAATCCGGCCCGTTTTGTTCTGTAGCAAATTCAATTGTCTGATGATCATAAGATGTTGCCCCAAAACCGAAATCGGTGTCATATAATATCCATCGCCATTTCCCGTTTTCAGACTTCTTCCAGAATTTCAAATTGTTACCGGGCCAGTCGGTGTTTGCTATATAAATCTGGAATGCAGTATAATTAAGGTATTCCCGGAGATCAATTTTTGATGCAACATAATTATAATCAGAATCATTTTCAAGGCTATGGGTTGAAATAAAGTTAATAATCTCTTCATAATCAGTCAAAGAGCCCCGGATAGCTGAATAATTATTTGACAGGCCACTTCTTAAATTCCCTTCGAGGAAATCAACACTGTCATCTAAAATTGCATAATTGCCATAAATATAATCCTCGTTGGTCTTCTCCCTGAAATTCATCAATCCCCAATATGAGCCATTAAAATATGTAATTACTGGTTGATAAGCCTGAAAATCAATGTCCACTGAACCCTTTGCAAGCGCCTGAAGAAAAGCGTCCCGTAATTGGGTTGCATTCACGTCGTTACCTGAATTTCTCAGAAATAGTGATTGGGATTTCACCAAGTAAGGTTTTTCCTTAAAAAAGGGATAATCAAAATCTGCATTGCCATATTTGCCCCTGGCATAAATCGAAAGTGATTTCTGGTCGGTAAACGACCTGCTGCACCCACCGGAAACTTTAACTCCAACGGGCTGAGATATTTGTTTAATCCCTTTTTCATCAAAATATTCCATGTACGCTGTCCTTTCCCATTTCTGGTTCCAGTTGGCCTTGCCATAACAGTTACCCTCAATGCCATTCGTTCCGACAACATAAATACCAATGGTGTTATCTGTAAAGTATTCAGGATTGTATGACAAGGACAATACGGGCAGCGTAAAATTATGTTCATTATAGAAAAAAGTATTTGCATAAGTTATGCTGGGCAGGAAATAATCATCATAATTTTTGGTTTTTACAACCATTGTTTTGTTAATATTAAGAGGAGAAGAAAATAAACTTGCTGCCCCTGATGGTTCAGTTCCATTTGTGGTGTATCTTACAATATCTCCAGTCATGTTCAAAGGGGTAAAGGCATTTAACCTGCCTGCCTGAAGCGAATATTGTACCCTTGGGGCTTGTTCTATGGATTCTGACACAGTATTTGCCGCACCAGGGGTTGGCTGTTGGCAATAATACCACCTGTTGTATTGATCAGTCCCCCTTCCATAAGAAATGTCTGTATATTGTTTGCCATATGTAACCTGGTCAATGATTATACCCGAACTATTGCTAAGGAAAACAGATTCACCATCAGCATCAAGTCCGAAATTGGTATGCCTTCCTGTTGATTTGTTGTCACAATAAATCAAATAGTACTTTCCGGTACCAAGCCGATAATTTGGTAATTGCCATTTTTTGAGATAATCAGGATCATCTGAGATATAATAATCGGAAAGGCTTATGGCAATACTTTCCTGATTATACAATTCTATAAAATCCGGAAAATTATAAAAGTCTGTTTCATAGTGCGAAGTTGCATTGGTAGCAGATATTTCATTAATAATCAGTTGAGCGTGAACTGTAAAATTCAATGAAACAAAAAGAAAGAGAAAATATATGAATTTCATGTTTTAATAATTATTTCATAATCAATTTATAGCAGAACAACATAACAAGTTGTTCGAAAGCAATCATCTATTTTGCAAGTGTAATGAAAACACTTTAATTTTTAATACGCATAAATAGAGAAATTAGTTATGGTGTGTAAAAATTCATTTTTTAACTCATTTAATAATTAGTAATTTCTCTGTTTCTGTTAAAACATCACCCCTAAAAATTCTTACAAAATAAAAACCCTCTGGTATTGAAGTTAAATCAATGCAACCTTCGGCGATATTAATAATTGCTTTAGGAAAAACAATCTTTCCGCTTAAATCTGCAATATCTAAAAACAAGGTTTCAGATATCGGGCCGCTGTTTGTCAGCATAATTCTTAACAGGCCATCAGATGGATTGGGATAGATTTTTACCATATCTTTTGCCAATGGGTATTCAACATTATCCATTAGCTTTTCCGCATCATTTGTGCTACCTGGGGTAATATTTACCATATGCTGCCAGCTACCGGTACCATCGGGATATTTTCCAAATGAGTGATTCTCGATAATGTAGTTATAATTCACAGAATCAATTATTTCAATTGCATCGCCCGATTTTATGGAAAGAAAGATTGTTTCTCCATCCTGATCGGTTTTAAATGAAGCATGCATGTCGCCCTGTTTTGCTTCGGCATCAAGGAATATGGTAATATATCCATTGGCTGGGATTACGGTGGAATCGGGTATTGCATAACGCATCAGGTTGCCCTTTTTGTCAGATATAAAATAGCTGAAAAGGGCAATATCGCTGGTTGTATTGTTATACAATTCAACAAACCCCGATTTTTCATCAAACTCATCCCTGAACAAGCTGGTTGTGGAAGCAATTTCGTTCAGATATATCCCTTCTTTCTGAACGACAGGCTCGAAAACAGGTTCTATTTCAAGATGATAACTTGTATCGCATACAATTTCAACCTTATTACTTAATAGATTATTCGAACCAGCGTAATTCCATTGTTTAAACTGATAGCCTTTTTCCGGTATAGCTTTTATTTTTAAGGGCAATTCGTTGTAAGTAATTATTTCTGCAGGATACATCTGTATTAAGGCTTCATTTATAAGTACTTTTCCTTTTCTTGTATCCTTGTTTATAATGCTTATATTCCGGGTATCAGATGAAAGGTTAAAAAATGATTTAACATGTCCCGGCATAAATGAATTCCTCTTTAGGGCATATTCCTTTAAATCATTTAAGTATTGTAACCATTTGTCTTTTGTCCTTCCGTATTTAGCCTGGTTGTATCCTATTTCATAGTCAATTACTGAAGAAAGGCTGTCAAGCACATAATTACACCATTCGGGTGTAAACGAAGTATACATGTGTGTTATATAGGTGCTGAGAAACTGCTTTTTAAAGCCCTCATTTTCAATCAATTTTCTGAAGAGTAGGGTAGACCAGGACGGGTTAGGGTGATCGGGTCCGTTTGGTTCAGTTACGAAATCAAAGGTTTCGTGAGTGTAACCGTTCTCGTCAAGCCTGAATCCAAAACCGTAATCGAGGTCAAAGACAATCCATCTCCATTTTCCGTTCTCTGATTTCTTCCAGAATTTCAAATTATTCCCGGGCCAGTCGCGGTTGGCAACATAGGTCTGCAGGGTCATGTAATTTATATATTCCTGTATGTCAATCTGAGAAGCGATGTGTTGATAATTAGCTTCAATATCAAGGTTGTTGGCTGTGAGATAAGACACAATATCCCAATAGTCATTCGCACTGCCCCTGATGGCATCGTAACAGTTATTGAAATCGCTGCGAAGAATACCTTCAAGAAAATCTATCTGGTCGCTTTGCAACGCATAATTTGAAAAAAAATAATCTTCATCAACTTTTTCCCTCAGGTTCATAATGCCCCGGTATTCACCATTAAAGTATACTATTACAGGTTGATAAGATTGGAAATCAATGTCCATTGAACGGTTTACAACTGCCTGAAGGAAGGCATCGCGTAAAAGGGTTTGGTCCTGGTCATTGCCTGAGTTTCTTAATAGTAATGACTTATAGCTTACAATGTCTGGTTTCTGTTTAAACACTGGATAATCAAAGTCGTTATCTCCATACTTGCCCCGGGCATAAAAAGATAATGATTTCTGGTCCCTTCCGCGCGTACATCCCCCGGATACTTTAACACCAATTGGCTGAGAAATCTTTTTAATTCCCTCTTCATCAAAAAATTCGAGGTATGCAGACCTTTCCCAATGCTGGTTCCAGTTGGCCATGGAGCCGCAATCACCCTCTGTACCATTCGTTCCAACTACATGAATACCAATAGTATTGTCATAGAAATACTCTGGTTTGAAAGACAAGGATATTACCGGAAGTGTAAAATTATGTGTATTTAAAAAATAGGTATTTGCAAAGGTCCCGCCCGGCATAAAATCATCCTCAAACGATTTTGTCTTGACGGTCATCGTCTTGTTAATGGCAATTGGCTGGGAATAGGAGGTAGAATTTTTATCAGGGTCTGCACCATTTGTTGTATATTTTATGGAGTTGCCTGAAAGAACCAAAGTTGCTGCCGAATTATGCACTCCTGCCTGTAAAGAATATTTGACTTCAGGAGATTGTCCCAGCGCAGTTGTTATGCTGTTGGCACTACCGGGCGTTGGTTTCAGGCAATAATACCATCTTGATGTTTCATTCGGATCACGTCCGTATGAAATATCAGGGTATTGTTTTCCATACCTTATATGGTCAATTCTATTGCCATTTTTGTCTGTAAGATAAACATCTTCACCATCCGCATCCAGACCGAAATTTGTATGCCTTCCGGTATTTTTTTTGTCACAATAAAAAACATAGAACTGCTTAGAATATAGTGTAACCACTGGCATTTTCCATTTAAACAGAAATCCCGGGTCGTCTGACAAGTAATAATCAGAAAGCACAACGCTTTGGTTTCCTGAATTATATATCTCAATGATGTCGGGGTAATTATAAAAATCAGGATCAAGTACCGAATTGGCATTGGTCGCCAGTATTTCGTTGATTAAAACCTGCGACAGACCCTCAAACATGGGAATCCATGCAAATATCAAACAGATAATATTTATTTTTAATACTTTATTCATGTCATATTTTCTATTTGCAATATATTACAGGTATAAATAATACCCGGTTCTCATAGAAAAATGCGTGTCTGAACATTATATAACGATTATGTGCCGCAATATAATCATATATTTTTAGATACCCTTTTAGGTATAAATGCTTTTTTGATAAATCGGAGATTTTAACATTTCAATGTCATTTTTTTAAATCCGCATGTTATCTTGTCATTTTTAAAGAGTGAACAATCTGGCATGTTTTTGGGAAATTCTTCATTTCATTCATAATAACAAATGAACAAATCACTTCCTGGAAAGATAGCATTAACCTGCAGATTTAAGGAATTGATAAAATCATTAACTAATGAAATTGATATCATAATATTTTGCTATATTTATATAGTTTCAGAAGATAAGTTAAATCAATATTAAAAAATAAATCTATGCCCATAAGGATTAAAAAAGATAGTGGCGGATACCAGCAGGAAAGAAGGACATCAGGCGGACCTGGAGGCGGAAATATCGGGGGAAGCGGTTTGGCAGGTGCAATTTTGCCAATGATTTTTAATTTATTCAGAAGGAATCCCAAACTTGCTATTATCCTCATTATTGTAGGTATTGCAATTTATTTTATACTTGGGAGAACCGGCAGTTCATCTCCGGAAAGCAGCATGCTTCAAAGTTTGATGCAGGGTACAGGGTTGTTTATGGATGAACGTGTGTATGATTCTGCTGAAGTTTTTGAACCTCTTGCCGATAATATAAATAATCCCTTACCTGAGAAGGTAACTTTAAAGCGATATTGCCCGACTCGACTCAACCAGGGAAGCCAGGGATCTTGTGTGGGCTGGGCCAGTGCATATGCAGCAAGGACAATCCTATATTCAAAAGCTACCGGGGAAAACCCTGATGATTTAACTTTCAGCCCGTCTTATGTTTATAACCAGATAGCCCTTCCAAACTGCCAGGGTACATATTTACAGAGGGCAATGGATGTAATGCATAATGAAGGTGCTTTACCGTTTTCTAATTTTGCATACGATGAGAACTCATGCTCCGATAAGCCTTCCCAGACTGAACGTGAAGCAGCTACTGATTATAAAATAAAGGGTTTTAACAGGCTTTCACGCAGCGGTGACGATTATAAAACTGATCTGCTTGCGATTAAACAGAACATTGCACAAGGTGCGCCCGTAGTGATCGGTATGATGGTGGGGGGCAGTTTTATGTCCTCTATGGCTGGTGAGGATATCTGGATTCCTGATGAAACTGATTACGCCATGAAGGGCTTTGGCGGTCATGCCATGTGCGTTATCGGGTATGATGATTATATACAGGGCGGGGCCTTTCAACTCATGAACAGTTGGGGGGAAGAATGGGGAAACGAAGGAATAGCATGGATAAGGTACAACGACTTTGAGTATTTTACCAGGGAAGCATACGGACTCTACCCAATGGGTGATGCAGAGAAAGTTTTTACTACAATGCTTGATATAGAAATAGGTCTGGTCTTAAATAAATCCGGAGCATATGTACCCTTTGAATACAATTCCGGAATACTATTTGAAACAACGGAAAAGCTAAATCCCCAGGATGAATTTAAAGTGGCAATTACCAATTCGGTAGAATGCTATACATATATTTTTGGTGAAGAAACAGACGGGTCAAGTTATGTGTTATTTCCCTACACAAAAAAACATTCACCTTATTGCGGAATTACCGGACAGAGGTTATTCCCGAAAGATTACTCTTTATTCCCGGATGAAAAGGGCACAAAAGACCGTCTGGCAATTGTAATTTCAAGACAAATACTTGATTACATTAAACTTAACGAGGCTATTAATAATTCAGCAGGTAATACCTATGAGGAAAAAGTTACCAATACCTTAAAAGACGAATTGGCAACCGATCTCAAATTTGCCGGAGGGAAGACCCTTAAAATATCAAGTGATTCAAAAAATAAAAATACCATTGCGTTGTTACTTGAGATAAATAAAAACTAAGTGGGCAATTGATTTCATTTAATGCTTCTTATATCTTTTTTGATTTTAGAATAACTACTACAGAAATTCCAGCAAGGTATAGAACAATAAGCATAATATACAATCTCTGAATAAAGCCATAACACTGTTGAAAGAACTGGTTTTCAATTCTTAATAAATGAAATAGGAAGACTAATGTACCCGTTGAAATGAAAGTTAAACCAAAAATGAGTATGCGTTTTACTTTCATATTTATCAATCCAAGTAAGAAGGAGGTCACAGGGAATAAAACAAATTGAACAGCAGCAGCATAAATATGAATATAGTTTTTCAAGACATAGGACGGAGATAGACCCATAGGAAAAAATGCAATCAAAAAGCTGCTTATGCCCATTAGTATGAAGAGTAGTGCAATGCTCCTGTAATACTTTGTTTTCGTGAAAAAAAAATGATCGAAATGAACATCTCTGACATTCCGATCATGATTAATCCACTAATAAAAAGCCAGCGGCAATGAGTATAATAGTATATGCTAAAAGGCAGCCTGTTAGATCCAATTCCGGGTGTATTCAAGTGAACCATGATAAAGATTAATATAAACCCGGAAATAAGCATTATGGAAACCCATCCCAATGTTTTTATATATTTATTTTTGTTTTGCAGTTGTTTATATATTTTATTAAGCATTAAAACTTGAAACCAAACGTCATATTAAATATCGGGGCAATACCTGAATATCCAGGACTCAAATAATTATCATCGTAATTATAGGATATCCTTTCTGTATCAATTTCTGAAGTCTGGAGCGTTGCCCCAAATTGCATATCTATTGTAAACCGCGAATAAAAAATAAGTTTTAGTCCCCCTGTAATCTGCATTCCGTAAATATTAATAATATCATGATAATCTGTATCGTTGATATCCTTATACCTGTATTTTATTCCAGGAGCCAGGTATACACTATATGGATAATCCTTTGAATTGTAGAGGTTTATACGTTGTTCCAATAAAATATAATAACCACTGATTTTCCTGCTTTTCGAGTTCAGGTATGTTATCTCTTGTGATAATACAGTACTGGTGTTTTTATAGAAGCGCTCATAACTCACATAAAGTGCCTGTTGAAAAAGTTGATATACCCCAAATCTAAGTTCATTCTTATATACAGGGATTGTATCCTCATTATTTGCCATTGCACGATGCGAATAAATGCATAAAAGAAATGCCAGAATAATCAAATTTGTTTTCATAATTGTGGTATTAATGTTAATAATTGATTTTTACGAATCATTTACCAGTCCTGGTTAACAGAATACCGGTAAGATTCCTGGCTAAAAATAAGATGAATTGATAAGTTATAAGTTGCTGTTTATAAAGTGAGACGGATTTTTATTCCGGATTATTTCCCATTTTATAATGTGGGAATTATCTCGTGCTCAGATGAACCTACGGTTATTCGTTTTTTTACTGATGTATTCTGAAGGTGATAAATTAACATATCTTTTAAAAGCCCTGTAAAAAGCTGATTTACTATTGAACCCTGACTCAAATCCAATAACTTCAATTTCTGAATTGATACCTCTTATATCCATTTTTTCCTTTGCAAGTTCTATTCGTTTCGAATTAATAAGATTGTAGAAATTGGTATTTAGGTAATTATTAATGAAATAAGAAGTATGATGAACTGTTATTCCTAAAAGTTTTGAAAGCTTGATGATATTTATTTCCGGGTCTGTAAAAATTTTTTTATCGTTTATCAGGTTATTAATCCTTTTTTGAATTTGCTCAGCCTCGTTGTCTTCAAATTTTATGTTTACACTGCATGATTGCTTTATATTACTTAAAGTTTTAAGTCTCTTTTCAAAAGAAACAAACTCACTTTCTTTGAATATTGCAGCATGATTAAATCCTGTTTTCAGAATAAATATATAGAATACATTGGTGATGAGCGGCACGGCGACAAAATCAACATAATAATTTTGAATGAGTAAATAAGAACTTAGTATACCGATATTTAAAAGCCATATCAGAAGTACAAACTTTTGGAGATACCTGAGCTTGATAAGTTCAAGGTCAGAGTTTACATTAAATATTTTTTTTGAATGTTTCCTCAACTCATAGAGCATTAATAAAAAATAACTGTTCAATAACAGAAAAAAAGCACCCCTGCAATGTATAAGATATTGTGGATAAACAGCTTTAAGTATATTTTGAATAAACAATGTTTTAACACTTTCATGTTGACTTAAGAAGATCAGGTAGTGTATAAGGCAATATGTAACCATGATAGCAGTTATGACATGAAGTATGATTGATACCAGCGATTTTTTACCCATGAATAATTTTGAATACTGGTATATCAAGGCTGAGCATATCAATGCACCAATCTGGCTGAAAAATATCACAGATGGCCATAAATACAGTTTATCTGAAAGTATCAGGTAGTTATTAATGTAATTTAACGATGGAAGTATAAGAATAAATGCCAGCATGATGTTAGGCAGCGAATTCTGTTTTCTAAAAAACAGAATTGCTGACATAATCACAAGGTTAATTGTTGTGAAGATGTTAAGAAGCTCAGGGACTGTAATTGTAAGTTTTCCGCTACTGTTTATCAATGCTTTTGATTTAAGAATGTTGAGTTGCCGAAATTATTACTTATGAATATATTACAATATTCGACTATCGGTTTTAAGTGGCGACCAAATAGCATATGCCCACCGCTTTTTAGACTAAAAGAAACATACCAATATAATTTTCCGTTTGTTTTAACACAATTTGCCGAATGACCTGAAAAATGAAATTGTAGAAAATAAGATCAGCAGGACAGAATTTAAAAATCAGTGTATTCTTTTTCATAGAAATTTTATTCTAAGTTTGTAACAAATCACAAAAGTAGAAATAATCAAAATAATTGAAATATTATTATATTTATTCCCAATGAAAACCCAAAACAGTTTTTTATATAATTATCGGATTGATTTTTAATTATTTAAACAGAATAATATGAGAACATTTTTATTAATTCTTGCAATAGGTTATATTTTTCCTTCCGGTTTTTCACAAAATAAAACTGCTATAAGCCTGAAATGGAAAGATTCTGAAAAACAGGAAGCCGAGATAAGTTCTGAAACAGGGAATTTATATAATAAACTAGGCCATCATGGCCCTGCAATTGAAAATGAATGGCTGGGTCTGAGGATATACTTTGACCATAAAGTGGCTATTGATGTTTACAACAAATCACAAACCCGTCTTGAGCTTTTGGAAGCTGCCTGGTACCCGACACCAGAACAGCAAAAAGAAGGGTGGGGGGCAGACCAGTACAAAGTAGGATCAACAGTAGGTCTCGGTGGGGTTCGTCTTTGGGACGGTGAAAAACCGGTTTTCCTCAATCCTGTAAAAAAAAGGACAGCCCGTGTGTTTAAAGAAGCAAATATTTCTTACATGGAAATGCTTTCAGAAGGTGTTCCTTACAAAGGGGACAGTATTGACATTCTGGTCCGGGTTACTGTATTTTCGGGCATCAGGGAAGCGAAAGTAGAAGCTTTTGCCCTTTGCGATAAGCCTGTTCATTTCTTGACAGGAATTAATTACCATAAGAATACCCAAACCAGACAGGGAGACAATTTTATCTGCACCTGGGGCATTCACCCCGAAGATGTCGCTGCATTCCAGCTTGCTATTGGCGCCGGAATAATATACAATCCAGATGATTATGAGCAGGTTATTAAATCTGATAAAGAATTTCAGCTTATATCAAAACCTGCAAAATACCTTGCAACATGGATTACCTCAGCAAGCGAGAGGGATGTATCTTTCAATACAATGGAAAAATTTGTTGAATACCTTGAAGAATATAAATAATCGTAGGTTAAACCTGCAGACAGAAAGGTAAATGTCTACCACGTATAAAAAGAACTGGTAGTAAAAAGACTCAATAATTAAAATGCTGTCGGTATTTAATAAAATACCATTTAAAGTGTTATATTTACACTTATTTCCAATTCAATCATGATGAAATGTATCTTTTTAACTGCAGGCATTTTCGTATTTCAAATTGCATTATCGCAAAATGTCACAGAGAGTAACCTGCCATTGATCCTAATCAATACCCAGGGCAAATCAATCCCTGATGAGACAAAAATAACTGCTCTGATGAAGGTTATTAATAATCCGGATACGATTAACCGGCTTACCGATAAAACATTTGAATATGACGGATATGTCGGTATTGAAACCAGGGGAAATACATCCCAGCTTCTCTTTGAAAAAAAAAGTTTTACAATAGAAACCAGAACTGATTCAGGTACCAACAAAAATGTTACTTTATTGGGGATGCCGGCCGAAAACGATTGGGTTTTGTACGGTCCTTATTCAGATAAAACAATGATCAGAAATGTCCTTGCATACCATCTTGGCCATTCACAAGGCAGATGGTCACCACGAACTCATTACTGCGAAGTGTTTATTAATGAAGAGTACAGAGGGGTATATGTATTAACCGAAAAGATAAAAATTGATAAAAACAGGGTTGATATTGCAAAACTTAAGCCGGAAGATAATGATGGTGATGAACTAACCGGCGGATACATTATGAGAATAGACAGGGACAGGCCGGGGTCATGGAATTCACCATTTATGGGAAGAACTGGCAGTGTTGATGTACCCATTAGTTACCTCGATCCGGCCTATGATGAGCTCACATTGCAACAAAGGCAATACATCAGGGATTATATTACAGATTTCGAATATGCGCTGCATGGCCAGAATTTTAAAGACCTTGTCTTAGGTTACCGTGCATATATTGATGTTATCTCATTTGTTGATTATTTTATCGTTACAGAAATTAGCAGGGACCTTGATGGTTACAGGTGCAGCGTTTATTTTCATAAAGACAAGGACAGTAAAGGGGGAAAATTAAATATGAGCCCCTTATGGGATTATAATCTCGGATTTGGAAATGGTAATTTTTTCCAGGCGCAGAACACCATAGGCTGGACAGCCGACGGAATCGGTAAGGGCGATTGGTACGAAATCCCATTTTGGTGGGACAGGCTGAGGGAAGATCCTTATTTTAATACATGCCTGAAATACAGGTGGAATGAACTAAGAAACAACGCATTTCACCTTGATAGCATATTCGATTTAATTGACTCGTGTGCTGGTCTGCTCGACAAAGCGCAAAAAAGAAATTTCCAGAAATTTAATATTTTAAATAGCTATGTGTGGCCTAATCCATATATTGGAGGAAGTTATTATAATGAAGTGGAGCACCTGAAAGAATGGATAGCTGACAGGCTCGATTGGCTTGACACAAAAATGGATTTAATTATACCGGTAACGGTAAATGAGCATTTTGCAGATTATTCTGCCGGCACAGATCAGGTTGTTTTATATCCTAATCCTGTTAACGAGAAGCTAATTTTTCATTTAAACCTTGCAGAATATTCCAAGATTGAAGTATTTATTTTTAACTCGCTTGGAAAAATAGTTGCTTGCAGAAAACAGTCATTTAACCTTGGAATTTCCGAATTGGTATTTGATGCAAATGAGTTAGATGAATCTGGTAACATATTTTTTTATACGTTATATATAAATGGGGCTTTATCTAATTCAGGGAAGATTATTCGGAAGGCATATTAAAAAAAAAACTGAAAAGAAAAGAATATTATTGTCCTATAATTAATATTATGTTAAATAGAAAATTTTAAAATAAAAGGGAAAAGAAAATACTTTCCCCCTTTTCTAATTTATTCGCATCCGTTCATTGTCATTTCATCAACAACAGCCAGACGTTTTTCTTCATCTTTAATACGGTAATATAAAGTTTTTAATGTACTCAGAACATTGCAAAGCTCATTTTCCGGGGCAATTTTCTTTGCCTCTTCCATATGTGGTATGGCATTTTTAAAATCCTGTTCAGCTTTTTCAAGTTCCTGGTTGTAAATGTTGTTGTCATCAATTTTTTGTGCATCATCAATTATTTTTACAGCTTTGTTATAATAAACAACGCCAAGATTAAATAATGCATTAAAATATTGAGGATCAATTTCAAGACAAGCTTTATATGCATTAATTGCATCGTCTGAACGGCCTAATTTATCAAAAATTGTACCTTCTGCAAAAATAAATGATGTGTTTGTCGGGTCTTCCTGTTTGGCAAGTCCCAGGTATTCCAGCGCTGCTTCGCTCTCCCCTTTCATCAGGTAAAAATTAATCATTTCAATTAATATTGGCTGATTATCAGGATGTTTTTTGAAGCCGGCTTTCAGCGTTTCAAGAGCTTTAGCAGAATCACCTGTTTCTTTGTAACATTCATTCAGGAAAATGTAAAGATAAGGATCGCTAAAATTAAGATCCAGTGTCTTATTGAAATATGTGATGGCATCATCATAATTTCCGGATTCCTTTGCTGCCCGGCCTGTACTGTAATAAATCAGGGTGTCAACAATACCTTCCATTACGCGAAGGTTGTTTATTTTTAATACATTGCTGAAGTTCTCATAAGATTTTTGATAATTCTTTCCGTTAAAATTGATGATCCCTTCATTTTCATAAAACTGTTTCAGTTTTGTAAGTTGCTCTTTTATTTTGCTGTCAAGTTTTTTATCAACATCAAGTTCCAGTGCTTTTTCAAAAGCTTTTTGTGCTTCGGGCAAAGGATTTTCATGTATCTTTTTTGTTTCTTCCCACGAAACAACAGCATCAGCTTCAAGAACTACTTTTAAACGTTCATAAATATATTCTTCAAGTACTTTTTGCCCTTCAGTAATTGTTTGTACTTGTCCGGGCTGTCCAAAAAGAATCTTTAGTTCATTGGAAGTCATCCCTTTACGTAAATACTGAAGATTTATGTTATAAATTTCAAGAAATAGTTCCCCTCTGGAGAACCAGGTTTTGGGGTCACTGTTTTTTTTGGGGTTCTCAATTGTCTCGTTACTTTTCTCCAATTTGTTTTCCAACGCTTTGTAATTAATTATCGGGGCTGTGGCTTGTCCCCTGAGCAACAATGCACTTAAGGAAAACACTAGTATTAAACTAATATGCTTCATAGCTGATTTTATTTATTTATTAATGAAAACAAATATAATTCTTAATTATTATCTGTTCAAAAACTTTGCCAGATTTTATATTATCGTAAATAACATTTAAAATTACTCTGCCTGTTCTTCCACCTCATCAGCACTTTCGTGGTGTTCTTCTTCTGTATGCGATATTACTTTTGTTATGCTGGCAATTGAATCACCTGTCCTGAGGTTAATCAGGCGGACACCCTGGGTAGCCCGGCCCATTAATCTTAACTGGGAGACAGACAAGCGAATGGTAATGCCTGATTTATTGATGATCATCAGATCATCATTATCCGTAACATTTTCTATGGCAATAAGTTTACCTGTTTTTTCGGTAATATTAATGGTTTTTACACCTTTTCCGCCCCTGTTGGTAACCCTGTAGTCCTCTACTTCGGTGCGTTTACCGTAACCCTTTTCTGAAACAACAAGAACAGAGGTACTTGATATATCACTAATGCAAATCATACCAATTACCTTATCATTGGCAGTATTTAGTGTGATTCCCTTCACTCCGGCAGCATTCCTTCCCATCGGCCTAACTTTTGCTTCGGGAAATCGAATAGCTTTACCCGACTGGACTGCAAGGAGAATTTCATGCTTTCCGTCTGTAAGACATGCCTGCAGCAGCATATCCTCTTCTCTTATGGTGATGGCATTGATACCGTTTTGTCTCGGGCGTGAATAGGCTTCGAGGGAAGTCTTTTTTATAACTCCCTTGCGTGTGCACAATACAATGAAGTTGTTTTTCAGATATGTACTATCCTCAAGTGTTTTTACATTGATATAGGCTTTGACTTTATCACCCTGCTCGATATGGATAATGTTCTGAATAGCCCTACCCTTTGAAGTTTTAGTTCCTTCGGGTATATCATAAACCTTAAGCCAGAAGCATTTACCCATTTCGGTAAATAGCAGAAGGGTATTGTGCATGGTCGCAAAAAACATATGTTCAAGGAAGTCCTCATCGCGGGCTTCACTGCCTTTTGATCCCACGCCACCACGGCTTTGGGTACGAAACTCTGTTAAGGGAGTTCTTTTTATATATCCCAGGTGAGATATGGTAATGATCATGTCGTCATCTGCATAGAAGTCTTCGGGATTGAATTCCTCTGCGTTTGGAATAATCTCAGTTCTCCTCGCATCACCATATTTTTCTTTTATCTCCTGGAGCTCTTCCTTAATAATGTCCATACGCATGGATTCATTTTCAAGAATAAGCTTTAGATTTGCAATCAATTTTTGAAGTTCTTCATATTCTTGTCTGATCTTATCGCGCTCTAAACCAGTTAACCTCTGCAACCTCATTTCAAGTATTGCTTTAGCCTGCACCTCGCTAAGGTTAAAATTAGACATCAATCCATCCCTGGCTGTTTCAGGATCGGATGAGGCACGAATAAGGCTGATGACCTCATCCAGATGGTCAAGCGCAATCAATAGTCCTTCTAATATATGGGCCTTTTTTTCTGATTGTTCCAGGTCGTAACGAGTTCTGCGTATGACAACGTCATGCCGGTGTTCGACAAAATACTTAATAATCTGCTTAAGATTGAGGAGCCTTGGCCTGCCTTTAACCAGGGTGATGCTGTTTACATTAAAAGAGGTTTGCAACTGGGTATACTTAAATAACTTATTAAGTACAACGCTGGCTTGTGCCTCTTTTTTCAAAATAATGACTACCCGCATTCCGTTGCGGTCTGATTCATCATTGATGTAAGAAATCCCATCTATCTTTTTTTCATTGATAAGGTCGGCTGTTTTGCGGATCATTTCAGCTTTGTTGACCATATAGGGTATTTCTGTAACAATTATTTTTTCACGGCCGCTGGAAGTTATTTCTATCTCTGACTTCGCCCTTACAACGATACGTCCCCTACCCGTTTCATAGGCATCTTTAACACCCTGATAACCATATATTATACCTCCGGTCGGAAAATCAGGTGCTTTAAGGTGCTGCATCAATTCTTCAATAGAAATTTCGTTGTTATTAACGTAAGCGATAGTTGCATCGCATACCTCTGTTAAATTATGTGGGGGTATATTTGTAGCCATCCCTACCGCAATACCAGAGGCTCCGTTGAGTAAAAGATTCGGAATTCTTGTCGGGAGGACGACAGGTTCTTCCAGGGTATCATCGAAATTTAACTGGAAATCAACAGTGTTTTTATCTATATCAGAGAGTGTTTCTTCAGCAATTTTCATCAATCTTGCTTCGGTGTACCTCATAGCAGCCGGACTGTCTCCGTCAACTGAACCGAAATTGCCCTGCCCGTCAACCAGCGGATACCGCAAAGACCAGTTTTGCGCCATTCTTACCATCGCATCGTATACCGAAGTATCCCCGTGTGGATGGTATTTACCCAATACCTCACCCACGATCCTTGCAGATTTCTTAAAAGGCCTGTTTGATAATACGCCCAATTCAGACATTCCAAACAGCACCCTTCTGTGTACCGGCTTTAAACCGTCCCTAACATCCGGCAGGGCCCTGGAAACAATAACCGACATTGAATAATCAATGTATGCCGATTTCATTTCCTCCTCGATGTTTATCCTTATTATCCTTTCGCCTTCTGCCATAAAGCTTTAAATATGTTTTACGTTCTTAAAAAAAAAGTGTAAATTTAAAATAAATTAAACCACTAAGGTAAATATTTGTTAAATATTATTTCTTAGTTATACTTCTTTTATTATTAACAAAAAGATGTTAAAAAAAGGTTGGCTTTTTATGCTTATATTTGCATATAAATGTGGTTATTTTAACAAGATTTAAAAACAATTTGAATTTATGGATTCAAAGTTCTCACAACGTATTAAAGATGTGCTTTCTTACAGTAAAGAAGAGGCTATCCGTCTTGGAAATATCGAGATAGCCCCGGAACATATTTTACTTGGTATTTTAAGGGAGGGAGAAGGGATTGCCATTGATGTGCTGATAGCCCTGGGTGTAAACCTTTATGACCTGAGAAAAGATATAGAAGCAGAAATAACCCCCTCAGGCCCCATTAAAATTACTTCTACCGAGAATATTCCATTATTAAAATCATCGGAACGTATTCTGAAACTGGTATATCTCGAAGCTAAATCGCTGAAAAAGACCACAATTGATACAGGCCATCTTTTGTTGGCCATGCTAAAGGACGAGACCAGTAAGGTTTCACAGGTTTTATTTGATTACAATATTGATTATGATAAAGTAAAAATGCAGTTATTAAAAGAAAAAGACGACCACGAAGATAATGCTGCCGAACCCAGGGGCGAGTTTCCGCAGGACGAAGATGAAGGAGCATCTTCCTTTGGTCCAGGCAAGGGCAGTAGTGGCGAACAATCATCAAAATCGTCCTCAGATACCCCGGTGCTTGATAACTTTGGCGTTGACCTTACAAAGGCAGCAGAAGAAAACAGGCTTGATCCCATAGTAGGAAGGGAAAAAGAAATTGAACGACTTGCACAGATACTTAGCCGCAGGAAGAAAAACAACCCGATACTTATTGGTGAACCGGGTGTTGGAAAATCAGCGATTGTAGAAGGTCTTGCCCTGAGGATCATCAACAGGAAAGTGTCGAGGGTTTTATTTGGTAAACGCGTTGTTACCTTAGACCTTGCAGCCATTGTTGCAGGAACAAAATACAGGGGACAGTTCGAAGAGCGCATGAAAGCAATTCTTAACGAACTTTCTAAAACATCCAACATTATCCTCTTCATTGATGAAATACATACCATTGTTGGTGCAGGTGGGGCAACAGGATCACTTGATGCTGCAAATATGCTTAAGCCAGCCCTTGCAAGAGGAGAAATTCAATGTGTAGGTGCAACCACACTTGATGAGTACAGGCAACATATCGAAAAGGATGGTGCACTCGAGAGACGCTTTCAGAAAGTAATGGTTGAACCCACTTCGATGGATGAAACCATCGAAATTCTCAATAATATAAAATCAAGGTATGAAGACCATCATAATGTAATCTATACTCCCGATGCAATAGACGCCTGTGTAAAGCTTACCAACAGGTACATTTCGGACAGGCACCTGCCGGATAAGGCCATAGATGCTCTTGATGAAGCGGGGTCCAGGGTACACATCACCAATATCGTTGTGCCTGAACGTATCCTTGAACTGGAGAAAAAGGTGGAAGAAACCAAGCTTGAGAAAATTAAAGCTGTGAAAAACCAGAATTTTGAGAAAGCTGCCAGCTTCAGGGACAAGGAAAAAGAATATCTTGAATTGCTTGAGGAAGAAAAGCAAAAATGGGAAAAAGACCTTGCCAGAAACAGGGAAATTGTTGACGAACAGCGAGTGGCAGAAGTTGTTGCCATGATGACCGGGGTACCGGTACAAAGAATTGCCCAGGCTGAAGGAATGCGTCTGCTGAAAATGCAGGAAGAACTGACTGGAAAAGTCATCGGGCAGGAGGAAGCGATACAGAAAGTGGTAAAATCAATTCAGCGTAACAGGGCCGGTCTAAAAGACCCGAACAAACCGATCGGGACATTTATATTTCTTGGTCCCACAGGTGTTGGCAAAACCCAGTTGGCCAAAGTACTGGCCAAATATCTTTTCGATACAGCCGATAACCTTATCCGTATAGATATGAGCGAATATATGGAAAAATTCTCGGTGTCAAGGCTTGTGGGTGCCCCTCCGGGCTATATCGGTTACGAAGAAGGCGGCCAGTTAACCGAAAAAGTTAGAAGAAGACCATATTCTGTTGTTCTGCTCGATGAAATTGAAAAAGCACATCCTGATGTATATCATATTCTACTTCAGGTACTTGACGAAGGTCAATTAACGGACAGCTTGGGCAGAAGGGTGGATTTCAGAAACACCATTGTCATTATGACTTCAAATATCGGTACACGTCAGTTGAAAGATTTCGGCCAGGGTGTTGGTTTTTCCACAACAGCAAAACAGTCAACTTCGAATGAATATGCCAAAAGTGTAATTCAGAATGCCCTTAGAAAAGCCTTTGCACCCGAGTTCCTGAACCGTATTGACGACGTGGTATTGTTCAATGCACTTACAAAAGAAGATATCTTTAAGATCATTGACCTTGAGCTTGCCGGTCTCTACGAAAGGATTAATGCACTTGGTTACCAGATAAAGCTTACAACAGCAGCCAAAGAATACATTGCAGAAAAGGGATATGATATCCAGTTTGGTGCACGGCCACTTAAACGCGCTATTCAGAAATATCTGGAAGACCCTATGGCTGAGGTAATTATTAAAGCTGATGTCAAATCAGGAGATACAATTTCAGTAGGTTTTAGTAAAAAGAAAGAAGAGATTACCATCAAGGTTGTTCATATACAGGAAGAACAATCTCAGATTGCCAAACTTAATTAAGAGTAATTAGCATTATTAATAAGAAATAACCTCCCCGAACAAATCGTATTCTTTGGATGAGGTTATTTTTATTTTATAAAAGTTGCCTGTTTCAAGGGCAACTTTCTTTTTTGTAATAAGCACTTCATTGTCAACCTCAGGTGAATCAGCCTCTGTGCGTCCGACATAAAAATCTCCCTCTTCCCTGTCTATAAGCACATCATATTCTTTACCGATTTTAAGTTTGTTTAGCTCAAATGCTATTTGCTGCTGAATGCCCATTATTTTTTCCATTCTTTTGGTCTTGGTTGGTCCCGAAAGCGAATCTTTAAAATGAGCTGCAGCATAGGTGCCTTCTTCTTCAGAATATGTAAAAACTCCCAAACGTTCAAACCTCGACTGCAAAACAAATTCCTCAAGTTCACGAAACTCTTTTATACCTTCACCGGGGTGCCCGACAAGTAATGTAGTGCGCAAGGTAACATACGGTAGCTCCCCCCTGATAAAATTTATAATCTCCCTTGTTTTCAGGCTGTCATGGTTTCTGCGCATATTTTTCAATACCTTATCACTAATATGTTGGACAGGAATATCAAGATAGTTACAAATGTTTTCACGTTCTTTCATAACTGCTACCAGTTTTCGCGGAAAAGAAGCAGGGTATGCATAGTGCAACCTGATCCATCTAAAAAAAGGAAGGTCTGAAAGCCTTTGAACAAGTTCGGGAAGCATCTGTTTTCGATATATATCTATTCCATAGTATGTTAAGTCCTGTGCAATTAAAATAAGTTCCTTTACACCTGCTTCCCCTAAATACCTGGCTTCTTTTAACAAGTCATCCATAGACTTTGAACGGTGTTTACCCCTGATCATCGGAATAGCACAGAATGAACAGGAACGATCACACCCTTCCGAAATTTTCAGATAAGCATAATGTTTGGGGGTTGAAAGCAATCTTTCACCGGTTAGCTCTTTTTTATAGTTTATACCAAAAGATTCAGTAATCTGCTTTAAATCATTAACACCAAAATATTTATCAACTTCCGGAATCTCGTGTTCCAACTCCTTTTTATATCTTTCCGAAAGGCAGCCCATTACCACAAGGCTGTTAATTTTGCCTTCCTTTTTTGCCTGCACACCTTGTAAGATTACATCTATGGATTCCTCCTTCGCATCTTTAATAAAACCACATGTATTGATAATAAGAATAGGTGCTGCATCGAATGGCGCATTGTGCAAGACTTTCACATGTCCGTATGTGAGTTGCCACATAAGAAACTCCGAATCAACAGTATTTTTGGAGCATCCCAATGTAATTATATTAATACTGTCTGATCCTTTGTTTTTCAATTTATGGTAATTTTAGGATTATAGGGTTTGGTAACCGGGCAAAAAATAAACTTAAGTTGATGGTAATCAGGAGTTAAAAAGTGAATCGACAAATTCATGTTTGTTGAATATTTGCAGGTCATCCAGCTTTTCACCTATACCAATATATTTGACCGGTATTTTAAACTGGTCTGAAATACCGATCACTACCCCACCCTTTGCCGTACCATCTAATTTGGTAATAGCCAATGCATTAACCTGAGTGGCAAGTGTGAATTGTTTTGCCTGTTCAAAGGCATTCTGACCGGTTGAACCATCAAGGATAAGTAAAATCTCATGCGGGGCTTCGGGCACGACTTTTTGCATCACCTTTTTTATTTTAGACAGTTCATTCATCAGGTTGACCTTATTATGCAACCTACCGGCAGTATCTATAATTACAACCTCGTAATCTCCTGCTTTGGCAGAATTTACTGTATCATAAGCCACTGATGCAGGATCGGCTCCCATTTTCTGTTTTACGATGGGTACCTGCACTCTTTCGGCCCATATGGTTAGCTGGTCAACTGCAGCAGCACGAAATGTGTCTGCCGCACCGAGAATAACGCGCTTGCCTGCTTTTCTGAAATGATAAGCAAGTTTGCCGATTGTGGTTGTCTTTCCAACACCATTCACCCCTACAACCATAATAACATAAGGCTTTTTAGGTAATTCATCTGCAAAATCGAGTACCGTACCCGAATTATTCTCTTCAAGCAGTGCAGCTATCTCCTCTTTAAGTATTTTGTTCAGCTCGTTAACACCAAGGTATTTGTCTTTTGAGACCCGTTTTTCAATTCTTTCAATAATTTTAATCGTGGTATCAACGCCGACATCTGAAGAGACGAGCACTTCTTCAAGGTTGTCCAACACCTCATCATCAACTGATGACTTACCAACAACAACCCTTGAAAGTTTTTTAAAAACACTTTCCTTGGTAATTTCGAGTCCTTTTTCCAACTCCTGTTTGTTGGATTTTGAGAAGAATCTGAAAGCAGCCATGATATTAATTTTGCCAAAGATATAAAAAACAAAAAGCCTTCTTTGTAAAGAAAGAAAGCTTTTGCACCATTATTGTAAGATAATAATTCTTTTACTGCTGTCCGAAGAAGTCTTTTATGTGATCATTATGCACCACTTCTTCTTTGAACATATAAGCACCGGTTTTATCGGATTTAACCATTTTTATGCATTTGGTAAAGTTTCTGCCAATTCCGGTCTGTAACGTTGCAACTACTTTCTTTGCCATGACTCAACTATTTATTTAATTTCACGATGTACCGTTACTTTTTTGAGTATCGGGTTGTATTTTTTCAATTCAATACGATCAGGGGTATTTTTCCTGTTTTTGGTTGTAATATACCTTGATGTTCCAGGCATACCGCTATCTTTATGTTCGGTACATTCTAAAATAACCTGTACCCTGTTTCCTTTCTTAGCCATAAAACAAATCCTCTATTTAAGATAAACTTTGTATAAAACCTTTTTCTTTTGCTTCTTCGAGAGCTTTTTTGAGCCCTATTTTGTTAATAATGCGAACACCTTTCGCTGAAACTTTCAATCTTATGTAGCGGTTTTCTTCGGGAAGGAAAAACTTTTTATCAAAAAGATTGGGCTTAAAAGTTCTTTTTGTCCTTCTTTTTGAATGTGAAACATTGTTTCCTACTACCGCTTTTTTTCCTGTTATCTGACAAACTCTTGACATATTTTCAACACTTTAAACACGGTTTTTAAAACAGAACGCAAAGAACGTTATTTTTATTTAAATAAAAAAATATATTGTTAATTATTTTGGCCTGTATTTGCAAATATTTCAGAAGAATCACTGGTTTATTTTATATTTATTTCATTTTCCATACCAAGGATAAAAAGTCTAAGCAAATTAAGTGCTGCAACGGATGCCCGGTGAATATTCCTTTCCCTGTTATCCCCAAAGTTGAATTTCCGGGCAATGGTGGCGCGGTTTGATGTAGCTGCAATCCATACTGTGCCAACAGGTTTTTCTTCGGTTCCTCCATCGGGACCTGCAATACCCGAAACTGAAACCGCGTAATCTGTTTGAAACAATAACCGGCATCCTTCTGCCATTTGGGTTACAGTCTGCTCGCTTACAGCACCTGAGTCTTTAAGTACCTGTTTCTGTACCTTTAAGATACCCTGTTTTACCTCATTGGAATATGCAACTATTCCTCCTTTGAAATAAATAGATGAACCGGGTACTGATGTAACCATCCGTGCAATGTTACCACCCGTGCAACTTTCAGCCAGCGACAAAGAAGAACTATTTAAATTAAGTAGTTTACCGACTACCGATTCAATTGTGTCGTTATCAAAACCGACGATAACCTGACCAATTATTTCTTTTAGATATTCAACCTGTGTATTAAGCTGTTCATTAACCATGCTATTGCCGTTAGAAACAGTGCTTAGCCTTAATCTTAATATCCCGGGCGAGGGCAGATAAGCTAATTTTATATAACCGGGCAGTTTTTTTTCCCAATCTGCAATTTTAACTGCCATCACAGACTCTGGCAAACCAGAGGTGATTATTGTTTTATGGATGATTGCATGCAGATGATATTCCGAGACAAGCTGTGGTACGATGAAATTTGTAACCATTTCTTTCATCTCGAAGGGCACACCGGGCAATGAAATAATGTTTTTACCACCATTCCTGAACCACATTCCCATTGCTGTACCTGAATAATTGGGAATTATGTTGCATTTATTGGGGATCAAGGCCTGATTTCTGTTCAGATCGTTGAGTTCAAGGTTTCGTTTTTTTAAGAAAGCCATAAGTAATTCCATTGCTTCGGGATGAAGCACCAGATCAGAATTAAAATATTCTGCCAGCGCAGGTTTGGTAATATCATCACTGGTGGGCCCCAATCCTCCGGTAAAAATAATAACGTCTGCTGCAGGAATCATTTCATCAAGCGTTTTGTAAATCTCTTCCCTGCTGTCGTGTATTGATATTATTTTATAAACCTGTATCCCTGCTTTGTTTAATTCTGACGCAATAAATGCAGAATTAGAATCTATGACCTGTCCGATGAGTATTTCATCCCCAATGGTAACAATAACAGCCTTTTTCATTTTGATAAATGCAAATAAATAACCCCCCTTAAGAATAAGCTATATGTAATTGAAAATTAATATTTAAAGAATGCAAAATCAATTTTTGCAAAGCGAAGCTTTATATTTAAAATTCAACATGGCATACCCTGTTGATTTGCTAAAATAAGTTTCTCTGCAAGTTTCAAGCGATCTTGCCATGAAACACGATCTTTCCACACTTGTAACAATACATTTTGTCCGGTTAACATAGATGGTATTCCCTACCCTGATATTCATGAACGAATCCGGGGTTTTCCCTATCTCTTTTGAAAGCTCAGAATACTCTGAATTAATTTTCTTCATTTCATCAATGTTGCCCCCCCTGTCTGGATGGTAAAGCATTGCAAGTCGTCTGTAGACCGATTTAAGTTCTTCTACGGTCAGAACATCTTTAAAGTATTTCATATTTTTTAAGGTTTTTATTAAAGTTACAGCAAGATCATTTACTTTTCAATAAAATCTTTTTATAAAATATCAGGTCTTTCGTTTCCTACGCATTTTCAATACTCAATTTTTTTTAATACCCTGTGATTCTGCAGGTAATTTCTTATAATAGACTGTATTTCATGATTATCATTATGCTTAACAATATAATTATCTATTTGTTCCGCATTTGTAACGGCAACTGTTTGATCAATAAACCCAAAACCTATATATTTTCCATTTTCTATTTTAACCACTGAATATTCATTGGTTTCCCTCCCCTTGTCAATCAATATCATATTCCTGTTTTCCAGTGTGAGTGACTTAAGCCACAGTCCGGCACGTTTATTATATTCTCCTGCTGGCTCCTTGCCGGTACATGCACCGAGACACTCCATCAACTCATAATGGAAACATGCACCCTGACCTTTATAAATACCGCAGTATTTTTGGCAAAGCCTGTACTTTTCAAGGTTGGAGTTAACATAGTTTAAGGCTTCCTTCTTCGAACCAAATGAATAAAGGGGTACAGATTCATCGGCCTTATTTTGCCTGATTTCAAAGTTCAGGTAACCAAGGGCATCGTAAAAACTGTAAAGACCGTATTGAAACAATGATCTTCGTTGTGCCCTGTTATAAAGAGGTTTATGTTTTTTAATCTCAGAAGATTCCAGTAACAACGCAATCAGTTCGCTACCGGTAAGCTCGTAGTTAATACTGGTTAAGCGCTGTACCATTTCTATGGCCCTTTTTGATGAAAGATTGCTTAAATGCGACAATACCCTAGTTTTGATATTTTTACTTTTCCCGATATAAATAATATCATTCCGGTCGTTGTAAAAGTAATACACGCCGGCTTCCTCCGGCAGATTTTTAACAGTTTGCACATCCAGTCCGGGGTTCAGTTTTCTTAATTTGGAATCAAGTGTATCAAACATCCTCATTCCTGAGGCATTATTATTATTTATCAGGATTTCAAGCAGCCTGGTTGTTGCCAGCGCATCACCGGCTGCCCTGTGGCGGTGATTGATGGTAATGCCGAGTTCATGACACAGGTTACCCAGACTATATGACCTTAAACCGGGAATAAGTTTTCTGCTTAACTGTACAGTACAAATATGTTCTCTCTGGTAAATGTATCCCAGGCTCCTGAATTCATTTTTTATAAAACTATAGTCGAAAGTAACATTGTGTGCCACAAATATGCAGTTTTCTGTAACCCGGATAAGATCAGCGGCTATCTCGTAAAATTTGGGGGCATCGGCCACCATTTCATTTGTTATGCCTGTTAATGCTGAAATATGAGATGGTATAAGCCTTTCAGGATTAATAAGTGTAGCAAACTCATCAACTATTCGATTTCCATCGAAGAGATAAACAGCTATTTCGGTTATTTTCTCAAATTTCGGACTTCCACCGGTAGTTTCTATATCAACAACAGCATACATTTTGTAAAAATAGGCCAATTGATTTGAAAAAAATTACCAGATGACGGCCTGTTATCAACATCATATGTTAATTCATTCAACAACCCGAAAATGTTTTGTAACGAATGTTCCTGAACATATATTAATATTTGCATTTGTTATTATTTTTTCAATTTTTCTTTATATTTGTGACGGGAATAGGTTTTAGAGTTTATAACGTGCTTTATTAACATAATTTAGTTAAGAGAAGGATTATCATGATGCCAGAAATGCGAAAAAATGAGACTCTTGAAGAAATGGTTACCCGCAGGAATAAGAGATTAAAGAGTCTTTTTCAAAAATGTGGTATTAATGTAAGATTGGTTGGAGATGATAACAAACCTGCTGTAATACAGGATGAAGCGATTGTGCTCTCTTGTTACGTAAAAAATTTCAATCTTCATTTTACCAAAGAACCATTTAGCGATGAAATAGTTAAAACAGTTAAACTTAAACAGGAACCGGAAATTACAAGATTTGAACTGCTCGAAGTTCTGGAAGTTTGTAAACACCGTCCTGTTTATAAATTAAAACTGGCCAATACCGATCTTTTTTTAGTTGGTTACAACTATCTGAACTCAGAAGATGCTGTTGGCAGATACCCTGTATTTGCCAAGCACAAGCCTAAGGTATATTTCGATTTTGATTACGCTCAAAGTGTTGCAGACAATCTTAGGACAGATGGTTACCAGATAAGTATTGAGTAAACCACAGTTTGTTTTTTATTGTCATTTCAGGTCAAATCTCTTTCTGTCTTGTTAAAGAGATGTTAAATTCTTTCATGCGAAAAGATATTTTTGTATCAGGAATTCTTTAAACCGCTTCAAAACCGGGTAATCCACCCGAATATCTTTTACCCATAAATCAAATCTTGTAGTTTGAACATCCGGAATACATTCTTGTTTGTACAAAAAAAAGAGTGAAAAATGAGATTGCTTTTTCCTGTCTTAATCTTTATCTTCTTAGCTTTTAACAAAGTAACTGATATTAAAGAAATCCGGGTCCTTGATTACAAGAATCTTGAACCCCGGTTACATTTATACAATGATACCACCTATATTGTAAACTTCTGGGCAACATGGTGTATTCCCTGCAGGAAAGAGTTGCCCGATTTTGAAAAAGTCAATTCGCTTTACAAAGATAAAAAAGTGAAAGTGCTGCTTGTCAGCCTTGATTTTCCTGAAGATACAGAAAAGGTTCTTTTGCCTTTTGTAGAAAAATATAACCTGCAGTCTGAAATTGTATTACTGGATGATGTAAACAGCAATTACTGGATACCCAGGGTTGATACTGAATGGAATGGCAACATTCCTGCTACTCTTATTTACAATAAAAATTACAGGGAGTTTTTCCCGCAACTTCTTACTTATGATGATTTAGATTCAATATTAAACTTAAATATGATAAAATTATGAAAACAATTGTAACGCTGTTTTTTTCCACTTTTTTTGCTTTATCTGCGCTTGCAGGGGGAATAAATATTGGTGACAAGGCTACCGATTTTAAGCTGAAAAACATTGACGGAAAGTTTGTAAGCCTTGCCGATTATAAAGATGCCAAAGGCTTTGTAGTAGTATTTACCTGTAACCATTGTCCCTATGCCGTTGCATACCAGGACAGGCTGATTGAAATAGACGAGAAATACAAAAAGCTCGGGTATCCTGTTATTGCAATTAACTCTAACGATGAAAAAATCGTACCGGGCGATTCCTATGATGCTATGGTGTCAAGGGCTAAAGAGAAAAGTTTTTCTTTTCCATATCTTAGGGATGAAGACCAATCGGTTGTTAAAGCATATGGGGCCGAAAGAACACCTCATATTTATTTACTGCAGAAGGTAAAGGGCGAGCTTGTGGTACAGTATATCGGTGCTATTGATGATAATTATAAGGACGCCTCGGCTGTGAAAGAAAAATACCTTGAAAATGCCATAGATGCATTATTAAAAGGTAAAAATCCCGAGCCATCATTTACCAAGGCCATCGGGTGCACAATAAAGATGAGTAAATAACAAAAGGTACAGCCTGATTATTCCTTTACGAATTCAAGGGCTGCTGAATTAATGCAGTACCTTAAACCAGTTGGTGGTGGCCCATCGTTAAATACATGACCGAGATGGGCATCACATTTTTTACAAACCACTTCGGTCCTGATCATTCCATAACTGGTATCACGCCTTAATGCAATCGTTTCTTCGAACTTTACATCATAAAAACTCGGCCAGCCACAACCGGAATGAAATTTTGCTGATGAACCGAACAGAACGGTGCCGCAACCCACACATTTATATGATCCCTTTTCGAAAAAATCAAAGTATATACCCGTAAACGGCCTTTCTGTTCCCTTTTGTCTCGTAATATGATACTGTTCAGGAGAAAGATATTTCCTCCATTCTTCATCAGTTTTTATAATCTTCTCATCCATAATCCCATTCTTTGAGGTTTTCAAAGTATCCTGTGCTTTTAATGTTAGCGAAACCGATAAAACCATAAAAACAAAAATGGCATAATTCATACAGAATTTTTTTTTATCCGGTCATTTTAATCAGAAATCATTGTTAAAACAAAATGAAAGACAAAAAGTTTTCAGTTATGTCTTGTATTATACATATAATACTGAATATTAATTAATTGATGATTATTCTGTTTTAAATACAGGTTTATATTTGATAAAGATTACCTTAAAACATATGAAGTAATAATTCTGCCTGACCAAAACAACATATTTATTGATAAAACCATTTGAATAATAATTTGCATTATTCAATAAAAAAATCCGGTAAATTGGCAGAAATTATTAAATTTTAATTGTTTATAAATTGACATAAATTCATCTCCTTACTATCTTTGTATTGGTTTTATAAAAAATCCGTAATTGGGTGTATTGGAAATTAGCGTTATTTTTGCAGTCTCTGAACAATATTTTAAAAGCAGTGTTACTGAAAAAAATTCCTGAAACTATGGGTTTTAGAATACTAATTGGATTAGTTTTCTTTTCGTTATTATTTTTCGGCGAGATAACCATGACCTTTTCATTCAAACAGGGAAGCAACAGGAACCTTCCAAGTTCTGAGTTTACTCCCCTTTCACATAAAATCACCAACGAGCTTTCAGATAATGAAACCACTAGTGATATTGATTCGATTATGAATGAATTCATTACAGGGAAGGAAATTAAAGGGGCCTCGGTTGCAATCGCAAAAAACGGCAGGCTCATCTATGCAAAAGGATTTGGATATGCCGATGAAGAGAAGCAAATAATCACCGAACCTAAAAATCTGTTTCGTATAGCAAGTGTATCAAAACTCATCACTGGTGTCGCCATCATGAAACTGTATGAAGAAGGTCGCCTTAACCTTGAAGACAGGGTTTTCGGACCAAAAGGCATATTGAACGATTCAATGTTTCTTCATTATACTGATAAACTCATTGAAAAAATTACAATAAGGCAATTACTTGCCCACAAGGGCGGTTGGAACAGTCGTAAATCTGATCCTATTTTTAATTCACTTTACATCGCGAAAAAAATGGGGGTTCCCCCGCCTGCAACCCTTGACCATATAATAAGTTACCAGTTAAAGGAATCGCTTGCTTTTACCCCCGGAACAACATACAACTACTCAAATTTTGGTTATGCCGTACTTGGAAAAATAATTGAAAAAATCACGGGTATGGACTACGAGGGATATATACAATTTGCTATTTTACATCCGTTAGGTATATACGATATGCACATAGGAAGCAGTTTTTACGACAACAAACTGCCCCACGAGGTAAAATACTATGAATTGGAAAACACCCCCGATTGTTATGCCTATGATGGATCTGGGGAACTGGTGCCATTGCCTTATGGTGGTAATAATATTGAACTGCTTGGGGCTGCCGGCGGGTGGATTGCATCTGCCCCCGAATTGCTCAAGCTTATTATTTCTGTTGACGGATTTGAAAGTAAAGCGGATATTCTTTCAGACAGAACGATTGACATGATGACCCATACAGAAAAAGTAAGAGGCAATATCCTGGGTTGGAGAGGCACAGACGGTTACGGTACCTGGTGGAGAACCGGTACCCTTGCCGGTACTTCAGCACTGGTTATGAGACATAAAAATGACATCAGTTGGGTAGTACTCTTGAATACTACCACGAAAAACAAATCAAAAATTCACAATGAAATCTCAAGAACTATGTTTAAGGCACTGAGAAGTGTTGAAACATGGCCTGAAACAGATCTCTTCGCACTTAATTAGTGTCTGTCTTTAAAGTCCGCATACTTCGTTGCGCTCGTCCTCAAAAAGGTCATTTACGCATGGTAAACTATCTTTTTTCGGACTTCATGCGCCTCGTCTGCGAACTTTAAAGAACAGCCACACGACTTTATCTGCCTAATGACGGTAGATAATATATTTTTTTATTGGCAGGCTCCATCTTTCCCTGTTTCACAAAAATCTTGATCAACCTTCTTTACCCATCTTATGTGAGAAAAGTTAAACCCATTTTTCATCCGTTTTCATTCAATATGTTTCTGTCAAGGTTTGCCGGCAGGCTTAACCGCCCTAATCAACGATTTGTTAAAAGATATGAATAATGTCGGTTCTTACCTGTGGTTAGGCATGTTAAAATTCGTTAACTTAGACATAAAAATACAGATGGATATTTAATTCTATCCGTCAAGATATTCTGATATTCTACATCATTAATTTTTAAATCATTACATCTGGCATGAAGGAAAATCTCTTTGGTAAAACCTATGAAGAACTTAGTTCAATTGTTGCGGAAAATTCGCTTCCTTCTTATGCCGGCAAACAAATAGCCGATTGGCTGTATAAAAAAAGATGCAGCTCGGTTGATGAAATGACCAATATTGCCAGGAACCATCGTGAAAGGCTCAAAGAAAAATTCACCGTTGAGCATACTCCCCCTGCAGATGTAAGCATATCTTCTGACGGCACAAGGAAATACCTTTTTTCCACAGTTAATGGCAGGTTTATTGAAACCGCTTATATCCCTGAAAATAGCAGACATACACTTTGTGTATCATCACAGGTTGGATGTAAAATGGGGTGTTTTTTTTGTATGACTGCAAAACAGGGATTTCAGGGTAATCTAAAAAGTTCAGAAATCCTGAACCAGATATTCAGCATTCCCGAAAGTGAGAAGCTTACCAATATTGTTTATATGGGAATGGGTGAACCCCTGGACAATCTTGAAGAAGTGTTAAAAAGCCTTGATATACTGACTTCTGATTATGGTTTAGCCATGAGCCCGACAAGAATTACTGTTTCGACCATTGGACTCTTACCGCAGTTACTTACTTTCATAGAAAAAAGCAGGTGTCACCTGGCAATCAGCCTGCATAATCCGTTTCCCGAAGAACGAAAGAAAATTATGCCCATTGAATCTGTTCATAATATAAATAAAATCATCACCCTGTTAAAAGAATACGGGTTTAACAGCCAGAGAAGGGTATCGTTTGAATATATCATGTTTAGGGGATTAAACGATACCGCAAGACATATCAACGGTCTGGCAAGCCTTCTTAACGGGCTAAAATGCCGCATAAATCTTATCAGGTTTCATTCAATACCCGGTACCCGGTTTATCTCCTCAGATGATCAGACTATAGAAGAATTTAAAAATAAACTAAATAAAAAAGGGATTGTTACTACTATAAGGGCATCGCGGGGGGTTGATATTCTGGCTGCCTGCGGGTTGCTCTCTACTTTAGAAATGAAAAAAAACGATATGAAAGAACCTAAAACCGGATGAAAATTATATCCCTTGTTATATTATTGATTTTTAACTTTACCCTGTTAAGAAGCCAGTATAAATATGGTGCCAGTCTTCCCGACAGTGCCTTATCATTACTTAATTCAAGATCGGGAACACTTTATGCAGGTATAGATAACCCCATAAGGCTGAACCTTGACAGGGTTGAAAATATTAATGAATATATACTTTTTACAAACAATGGTAAGGCTTTTGTTGACAGTCTCTGTTTTGTTGTAATACCTGTAAGAACGGGGTTATCGCGTATGGTTTTGATGAAGGTTGACGAAAATGACACTTCGATAATAGGACAGAGATTTTATAGTGTTAAAAAAATACCTGAGCCAAAGTTACAGATAGACACTTTCAGGCTAGAAAGCCTGTCAAATTTTTCAAGAACTGCCTTGCTTGAGGCTGACAGCATTTCCATTTTTATAAGTTCGGATATTCTGAACTCTGGTAACTGGTTTAAAATTAACAGGTTCACGATCGGATATATTTATGGGGGACTTTACAAACAGCATTTTAACCAAGGGAACAGGATCAACCTGGGAACCAAAATGGTGATTAATAATCTTAGTCCCGGCAAAGAGGTTATATTCAATATTTTTGCAGAAGGAGAAGGCAAACTTATTGTGGAATTGCCGGTATACAGGGTGAAATTATACTAACTTATTGTGGATTTTGCTCCAATAATCCCAATGCTTCCTGAATTGTGAGTTTTTTACCCCCCTGGTAAGCTACAATGAAAGCTTTTCTAACATGGCATTCCTGCAAGACTTTATTGGCTTCATCAAAATTATGGTACCTGCCTATCGAATATTTGTACCAGTTATCCTCATATATCATGTCAATTGGCATTGTTCCCTTGTATATCAGCCGAAGTAATTCCCCGGTAATAGGAACTGTATGTGCAGCAATCTGCACTTTAAAAATAATCTCTTCTCTTAACATGGGATCAACTTTTGTATCGCTGTTCACAGTGGCATAGATATCTTCAGGAGGTTCATTAACTGCAGGGTTTCTGTAGATTTCCTCAATTTCTTCGAGTGTCACATCATTTTCCCAACCATAATTATACTCCACGGGGTAATCAGTATAAACCTGAAGCGCCCTGCCCTGGTCCCTGATTATAAGAAGATCGAGTTCATTTGCTTCCTTTAATTTAAGTACGGCATATTCAAACCTGTCGGTCCATAAAACCTGGTCCCTGCGCTGGGCTGACATTGCTTTTTGTTTACCGGCCTGTCTTTCATAATACTTTCCTTTTTCAACACCTGCGGCAAAATGCTGAACTTTTTTCATATTGTTCCAGAATTCTTCACATTTTTCCTTAAATACGGTGTAGATTACAGCATACCCTTCTTTGTACTTTTCAGAAGCTTCACGAATCTTATTTAATGATTTTACATAAGTATCAGATACTTTCTCTTTCTTTTCAAGGTCAGAAAGACCGTCATAGGTTGCTTTTGCTTCAGACAGTGTTTTTTCAGCTTCTGTAAGGATTTCTATGCCTTTTTCTATTTTCTTTTCATCAAGTGTTGTAAATTTTACATTTAACTCCTTTGTAAAACCCGAAACCTGCAAATCCTGTGATGAAACAGAAAGGCCGAATCCCGATAAAACGACTTGCAGAAAAATCTGAAATCTAAACATCTTCACCATTGCATATATTTTTTGAATTACACTTGATACCCGCCAAAAATAGCAAATGAATAATTAGATTAAAAATTTTGGAGGGTAAAACCCGGGGGTATAACAACAAAAAAGAAGCCAAATTTTAAAATTCAGCTTCTCCAAAAGTTTTTTTGAGTCCGTATCCGTTAACGAATTTCCTTAAATTCCGGTGCAGTGAAAACAAAATAACCAATCACGGCAAGTGAAAGAAGCGGAACAAGCAGTAATAACGAAACAGTCATCTTATTTGGTTTTTGTGAATAATTATGCAATTACGGTATCAAATATAGCAATTTAGTCAAAATATTATACACATTCGTCAAAAAAAATGTTACGTTCGTCAATAATTTTTTTAGTATTTTTTGCAAAAAAATTTATATTAATCACATATTCAATATATTATCATTAACAAAAATTGTTATGAATATTCACCAAAAACTATCTTTTGATAAAAAATAACTTGCGGAACTAAGGAAGTAATAAAAGTGAAAATAGCAGATTATTCGATCATGCTTTGAATGGCATTGAATAGTTCACTGAAATTGCGCCTGGTGTCTTCATCAAAATCTTCAAAAGAGATATTGTGTTCTTTAATATGGGAAATAAATCCTGAAGCCAGCAAAGTTCTTGAAAGCTCATTTGTTATTATATAATCAGAATTTGATTCGGTAATACCGACTCGTTTTTGCAGGATATATCTTTTAAAATCAATTGTTGAAAATAAATTTTCGACTGATGCAATATCATCAAAGACTTTTATTTTCTTGTCGGCGCTTTTCGGGTCTGACAGAAAATGGGAATTTCGGATATCTTCTGCTGCTTTTTTCAGTTCGCCATTACCAAACAAAAGAATGTAAAAATCAAGTCTCCAGCCGGTAAGAATATTTGCAAGCGTCTGTATACCATTAATACCTGAAGCCGGAATGAAATGGACACTTTTATTGAGATTAAATATTTCAGACATGGCTTGCAAAAAGAAATAGGTTACAGTATCCTGAACGATAATATTATTCTTTTGCTGAATAAATTGTTGTTCGTTCACCTTTGCACCCATTAGTGAATAAATCGGTGATAGCGTATCGGTGGAGGCCTCGGGTAAAGATTTTGAGTCGAGGATAACAGATTCACTGTTTTCATCATTTTCGTCAGCGCGTTGCACCGCAAGAACCCGGTACAACTTATTTACATCTACAAGATGCGGGGAATGGGTGCAATATACAATTTGCATACTCCCTTTGAGGTCTTCAAATACTTTCAGCACATCTTCCTGTGCCCTTGCATGCAGGCTAAGTCCTGGTTCATCTATTAACAAAATCCTTTTAACCGAGTTTTGAATAGATGTAGCCTTAAGTTCGAGGTAAAAGGAAAGAAACCAGCGCACTCCCCTGCTCCTTTGCTTTGGGTATAAACGTTCCTGCCTGTCTTTTATCCAGAATTCAAGATAAGGCTTGCCACTTTTCTCGGGTTCTGTATAGTCATAATGTTCTAATTCGAAATTAAGTCGAATTTTATTGTCCTTACCGACATTTTGCCGCCAGTAATCCTGAAAATCAATGGTTATCTCACCATTCAGGTTTTCTATCTTCTGTTTGAGTATCCGGTGGTTTTTTTCACGAAAAAAATCTGAGGTAAGCCCTGCTATCACCAAAAAATTTTTAACTGCTTTAAATCCTTCAGTATGTTCATTTTCAAGCAGTATATCTTCAAGGTCAATTTTGTTGGGAAGAAGACTGCTGAAATCTTCAAAAAAGTCAAATACCGGGATATATTTAAGCAAAATTGTCCCAAAATCTTCCGGGGAAAGAATTTTTTTATCGTTTTGTATTTCTGTCAGGGCTTCAGCTTCAGCTGCTTTATAATTTTGGCCTTTAAAAACTTTGTCTGTCAGCAGTTTTTGAAGAATTTCTTTTTCCTGGCATTCACTATAAATCTTCCTGATGCGATGGTATTCTCCATGCAGCTTTTCAAGTTTTTGCAAAGCATTTTTCTTTTCTTTCTCATTGGTAAAGATTTCATAGATATGTTCAGCTTCTTTAAGCTGTTTACCCAGGTAATCAAGGTCATTCAATGCTGTCCTTGTGTTCTCAATGGCATCAAGACATTTCTTAGCTACTGTAACTTTTTCTGAAATTTCCTGTGTTAACTGCTTTTTTTCTTCGAATTTCTTTTGCTTTGCAGCGAATTGCTGTTCTTTCTGTATATATGTTTTTTGAATTGTATCATACTCATTTTCAAGATTCGACCGGGTATCAGCATTACGTGCCTTTTTAAGCGTCCTTTTAACATTTTCCAGTTGCAGTTGCCAGTGGTTCATTTCATTCCTTGCATCAAGCTGTTCCTGTTCTGCAAGTTGCATCTCGCTTATTATGGTATCTGCCCTGTTTATGAGTTCAGTGATTTCATTTTGTACAACGAGTTCAAAACTTCTTTTTTCTTCCTCTTTTTTTAAATAATACTCCAGAATATCTTCATCACCAATACTTATAATACTTGACCGGTCTGCTTTCCATTCACGTATGAGGGTAAGTTCCTCTTTACCCAAAAATTTTTCCCTAATTGGTTCGGGTATTTCAGCAGAATTGAACAAATCAGCAAGCTTTTCACCTTCTAATATAAATGTGCAGTTTACAATTGGAAAAGTCATATCACTGCGCAGAATATCGTCTGAAATTTTCCCGTTGTAGAAGCTATATAGCGCTTCAAGTACAGAGGTCTTACCCGATTCATTCTGTCCTATTAAAGCTGTTATGTTGTCGTAGGCCAGGTAATTCCAGCCCGAATCTACAATTGACCGGAAATTTCTTATGCGAAAAGCTTTAAGCTTCATATGGCGGTTGAAGGTTTTGTAAAATTTGAATCATCTGAGCAAATCTATAAAAGGGTAACAACATTAAGGTTCAATAGTTTTCAACATGATACCGGAACCCCACGATAAGCAAATCATCAAGTTGTGGATAATTTCCCCTCCATTTTTCGAAAGCGTAAAATAATTCTTCTTTCTGACGGTGCATCGGCAACTCACTAATTTTTAACAATAAATTCCGAAAAGGCTGGTATTTAAATTTTTTTCCATTCGGGCCTCCAAACTGGTCAACAAAACCATCGGAAAAAAGGTATACAGTACTACCGGGTTCAAGCTTAATCCTATGGGTAGTAAATGATTTTTCTTCTTCAGCAGCAATACCTATGGGCATTTTATCTCCGTTTATTTCAATGAGTTTATTGTTTTGAATGATGTACATGGGATTAAACGCTCCTGCATACTGAAAATTGTTGCTTTTAGTATCAAAAATGCATATCGCCATGTCTATTCCGTCTTTTTGTTCATACTCTTCACCAGTCTGGCTGAGTGCTTTCATAATTCCTTCACGTAACTGGTTTAGTATAGAACCGGCAGAGGTAAAACTTCCACGGCCGACAACTTCATTAAGCATGGTAATTCCAAGAATACTCATAAAAGCACCGGGGACTCCGTGGCCCGTGCAATCTGCAACTGCAATAATGATTTCAGATTTTTTTTTTGTGATCCAGTAAAAATCACCACTCACGATATCTTTGGGCTGAAAAAGAACAAAATGGTCAGGTAAGAGTTTTTTAAACAAGACAGGAGAAGGCAGTAGTGCTTTCTGTATGTAACTTGCATATCGAATACTTTCGGTTAACTCCCTTCTTTGCCTGTGTATCTCGTATTTCAGGGTATTTATAGTTGACTGCAGCTCTATTTCAGGTGACATTTTCCGGGTTTATAAAAAAAATGTTTGAAAAACAAATCTTTTACGAATAATCTACGTAAAAGTAATTATAAAATTTGACGAACAGAATAAAAACGTAGATTAAATACATGATATTGTTGACCAACATACAAATAATTGTGTTAGCCAAAATGTTCCTTTTCGGACTGTTTTATTTTTTCATCATTTGCTTCATCGCGCTAATGATAATGGTAATAAAAGCCCCCACATACATTGAGAAGGAAGACGGGAGTATGTTGCCTGTTGTGCGTAAGGGTATGCTAAAGAGATTATAATCCGTACCCGGAGTTTTTTATAAGGTTGATATTTCCGTTTTCAGTACATTGTAACAACAGGTTACCCTTTTTATCTGTCATTATCTCATGAATTATAACCTGTTCTGGAATGGTATGCCTTATAATTTCATTTCCATTATCCATAAAAACAACAAGCTCTTGATTTTCAAGAGTTCCGGCAATTAGGGCAATGGTATTGTTATTAAGTATTTTCAACGATGAAAGAGATACATACCCGGGATTGATGTAATTCTTCTGCCAGATTTTTTTTCCATTTCCATCAATTTTTGCCAGGGAAATTGATACAGAATCTGAAAAGCTGCTGATGATTATCGCATTTTCGTTTAACTGGTAATCCATAGTCATTATTCTACCATAGAAACCATGTGGTATCTCCCATGTAAGATAACCCTTTGAATTCATTTTAAAACACCACTCCGAACCACCCATAATTATTTGATTGTCATTTTCTATCAATAGTTTTTGTATTTCACCCGGTGAAATGTAAGTTCTTTCCCAAAGTTTTTTACCCGAATTATTAATGACCATCAAATTGTAATTGTGTTCAAGCGAGTCATTCACCCTGTAACCGCCAATAAAGATTTCATTTTCAGCATTTATTGCTGCAGTATGAATATCCCATTTGCCAAGGCTCCTGTTCCATATTTTTTTACCCGTAGCATCAAGTTTAAATATCCATCCTTCCCTTGACGCCGAATCAGGGGTCAGCCAGGTATAACCAAGTACTAAAATGTCCTGACTGTTGTTAACGAAAACAGCAAATACACTGTCATTATAACGGTCGCCCAGCACCTTATTCCAAATCATTTTCCCATTTTCATCAAGTTTGATGATCCACGCGTCGCGATAGACAGAATCGGATTGCAGTGTGTTTCCGGCAATTACATATTCGTTTGAACCACTAACCGCAATTCCGCCTGCATAATCGGGAAACTTACCATTGTCAAAGCTTCTTGACCACATAACATTGTTCCATTTTAGTCCGGAACTATTAAAAAACTTCATGCCCAGGTCAAGTGATTTAAGGTTGAAAATATCAATATAATGGCTGCCGTCAGGATATTTCGAAATGAAATCATCGTAGGCTTCGAGTGTCTGAATCCTCCTTGCATATTCATAAAGCAACTGTTGCTGAATTCTTTTTGCATCGGCGATTTCAAGGGCATCGGGATAATTAACAATAAAATATTCGAAAGACCCGATGGTGTTTTTCTGTTTTGCAAGCCTGAATGCCGCAGCATTTCTTAATTTAAGGGCATCTCCATAATTGTAGGCTGCAGGATATTTTTTCATATAATCATTATAAGCCTCGTCCGTGTTGATGCTTCTGGCTTTTTCAAATGCCAGTGCATCACGGTATTTAACTGCTTTGCTGTTCTGGGCCGCATCGGGAAATTTTTTCATGAACTCCAGGTAACCATCCAGGTTGTTCTGCTTTTCAACTTTTCTGAACTCGAGTTGGTTTCTTATATGAATTACATTTTTGTAATACCTGAAATCGGGAAATTTTTCAATTACGGTATTTGCAAGTTCAAGGTTGTTTTCTTCCCTGATATATTTTATGAGTTTTGCTTCTATGGCCCCTATTGCCTGCATTATTTTTTTATTCACAGGCCAGTTGCTGCGCCTAACCTCCGTATTTGTGAAATATTCGGCAATGATGGCTTTTTCTTCCTCGTTCAGCCTGTTTACACTTTTTTCGGTAACACGTGCATGAGACCATGCCTCGGTAAGATTGTAAAATGGTGAATTGCTGTCGGCAAAGATTATCATAAGGCCAAAGGTAGCTGCCGCACTTGAACTGTTGGTCCGGTATTCAGCTTCAAAAAATTCTTTGGCTTTGAGATAGTCCGATTTTTCAAGTTGTTTGTATCCTTTCTTAATGTTCTGCGCACTAAGTTCAGTAAACAAAAAAAATAGCATGACTGACAAAAGTATTCTGTTCATTTTGCATTTTTTAAGATTAGTCATCCGGATTATCTTTTAACAAGTGTAAATTCGACCCTTCGGTTTTGCGCTTTGCCTTCCTCTGTAAGATTAGTCTCTATGGGCCGGCTTTCGCCATAGCCAACGGCAGTCATTCGTGAAGCGTTTACCCCCTGGATTATGAGATAGGCAATCACTGCATTAGCCCTTCCTTCTGAGAGTTTTTGATTATAAGCATCCGAACCTTCACTGTCGGTATGTCCGGAAATTTCTATTTTACTGATGTTGTTTTCAAGCATGAAGGAAGCGACTTTGTTCAACTCGGGGTATGATTCGGGAAGTAAGGTAGTTTTGTTAAATTCAAAAAATATGTTTTCAAGTACGATGGAAGACCCTTCCTGTATGTTCCTGAGGCCGTCTTCAAATTTATCGGGGATTATCACGGGCTGGATAAAGGTTACTGTTCCCGATGATTTGCAATTATAATAATCTGATGCTACATAGGTGTATTTTCCTCCTGCAAGGTTTCTGATTTCGCTACCCGTCATTTTATTATTCCATTCTACTTTGTATGGCGGTGTGCCACCTAACATGGCAACGCGTATCCTTCCATCATTGATAATCTTTTTTACTTCACCGGTAATAGGATCTTTGCCACCGGTATAAGAAGAATCCACTACCCTGGCTTCGAAATTCTGCAAAACACAGGGGCAAATCCTGCAATCCTCAATTGGTTTTATGGCCACATCATCAAAATAATAATATGCATATGCTTTATTCCTGAGGTTTACAACATTCTTGTCGGTTACCACATAATTTGTATTTTCATAATTTTTGAAATTACCGATAATAAAGAATTTCTCGCCCCCTTTTGCTTCATATACCTGGCATATCTGTTCCCAGTCTTCCACATTGTCAAGAAAAAGACCTTCGGGACTGCTTAGTTGCGGAGTAAGCGAAAGTGCATCCACACCCTGCGCTTTGACCTGTGTATTTGAAAAATAAACGCTCAGTTGATCCACAGCCAGCCTCGAACCTGAGGCAAGCCTGTAATGATAGGTAATACAATATTTTTGTCCTGCAACCATAGGCGCTGCAAGTTCACCCTGAATGTATTCACGCCGGTTTTCCTCTGTTCCTGTAAGAATAGCACCAACATAACCATTTCCGGATTTTGGTTCACTGTTTCCGGCAAAGTTCTGCGGCACTCCCCCGTCGTTGGAGCCACAGCGATTGAAATAATCAGGCGCTGCAAAACTTGGGTACGACCATCCCGGTACCAATTTGTGTGACTGATTTTCGGGATTATGCGTTTTTGGACATTCGTAATATTCTTCAAAATCGGGATTTAGTACCAGATTCTTAGATTGGGAAAAAAGACAATAAATATTGGAAAAAGCAAGAAAAAATATTATTAAACTGGTTTTTAACTTATTACATTGCATCATGGTTCGGTTAGGTTTGATTAATGATTAAGTCATGACCTAAAGTTAGAAAATTTCGATTGAAAAAGACAAAACAAAACTAATAACAAAAAAAAACAGTGAATTTGTAGTATAATAAAAAAACAATATATAATTTTGTTATATATAAGATTAAAATATATTAAATTATGATGATATCAAAAGAACTGTTAAAAGGCAGTGTAAAATCAATTGTATTAAAGGTACTTGCTGAACACGACAATATGTATGGTTATGAACTTACACAAAAAATTGAGAAAATTTCAGAAGGTTCCATTAAACTCACCTTTGGTGCATTATATCCAATATTGCATAAACTGGAAAGCGATGGTGATGTAATTACTGAATCTGAAACAGTAAATAACCGGGTACGTGTATATTACAAGCTTACAAAAAAAGGCAATGAAACTGCCAGGGTAAAGATCAGAGAGCTGATGGAATATATAAATATCATTCAAAAACTTATTGGCAGAGATTATGGATTGGCCATGTCATAATTTGTCTGATGAGGAGATTAAATTCATCAGAAATGATGTCGAGAATTGTGGTATATCCTATTCACATCTTGAAGAGGAACTTATAGACCATATATGCTGTATGGTGGAAGAATATCTTGATGAAGGATATAATTTTGATGCCGCCTATTCTAGGGTGAAAAAGTATATTTCATTTGATACCTTAAAAGATATTGAAATTCAGACTTTAATTTTAATCAATAAAAAAATACAAGCTATGAAAACTACACTAAAACTTGCAGGAATTATCGGATTGGTAACTGTTGCAGTCGCTTCGGCATTTAAAATTCTGCATCTCCCAGGAGCCGGTATATTATTAACATTAGGCATTATTACTTTAACATTTGGATATGTTCCTGTGTTGATTTTTGCACTTAAAAGAGAAAAGTTGTTGAAGAGGAGCAGGTATCTCGCCTTTACTGGTATTTCTGCTGCATTTTTATTCCTTATAAGCTTGTTATTTACAGTAATGCATTGGCCATTGAGAGAATATACAATTTACGGTTCTTGGATACTTATTTTCATATTTCTTATTCTGTTATTTGTACATATTCTTCGTTCAGAAGATAACCGAATAATACATTTATCTTTGTTACTGTTTTTTTCAGTCATGTTTATTCTCGATATTACACTTTATGTTCTTAGCCAGAATAATCCAAGGATTAGTCACCTTACCATTGAATCAAATCTTGATGAAAGCATCGGACTTTTCGATAATAGTATTCAGGCTATTTATTTAGACTTAGAAAGTGTTGATGATGAAAAGAACAAAACCGATATAACAGATTTTAGAGAGCACGTAGAACAGTTAATAATGAGGATTGAAAATATCAAAACTACCCTGTTTGCCAGTAGATCAGAACAGGAACAATTCAATAGAAAATTCATTAAAGATTACAGTAAAATAAACATCATGGAATCGGAAGCCAAAGATCTTGAAAAAGAAGTAAACCGGTTCCGAGATTACTTAATTGCCAATGCGGATTCTATTCCTCATCTGAATAAGTATATTTCCAGGAGCATACGTTTCGGATATTTGGAATTTAATAACAGTCCTCCAATTGTTTATAACAATTTAACCAAGCTTATTCGTGACATCAAAATTGCAGAATTCGAAATATTGAACAGGTTGAATCACAATTAATCCGAAAAATTACCTTCTGTGACCGCGTGCCGCCTTAAGCTTCAGTAGCCTACGCCAAAGCTACAGCGACAGCGTGTCGCCTACGCTAAAGCTACAGCGACAGCGTGCGGAGGGGCAGGGCTTCGCCGTTCATAAGAATTTTTCCTGTCTCCGACAGCGACTAAATATTGCAATTGTTTACCAGGAATCTTCAGTTTTGAAAGGAATTATTTAACCCGAATTATTCATCCGTATTCATTTAATCTATTGCTACGATTAAGCTACACTAAATTTTTCGTACCTCAAAATTAAGTGTAACTAAATCAGCCTGTCCCGATTTTCGGGAGGGTTAACCGCTATAATCAACAATTTATTAAAAGGCATGAATAATTGCGGTTAAATTAAGCAGAGACTTTTGGAAAGTCTGTAATTATACTATTTTAGCATCTTACATAAGCTTTTGAATGAAGATTCTTTTTGTCAATCCAAACCGCTATAGATATCCGCCTGTAATACCCATCGGATTGGAGTATTTAGCAGGTGCATTGTCCGGCACGGGATATGCTTTTGATGTATTGGACCTTTGTTTCTCAGATAATCCCATTGAAGAACTGGAAACAAAAATTTCAGAATTCCGGCCCGATATTGCCGGTTTTACAATCAGGCAGATTGATACTGTTTTATTTCCCAACAATGAATTTTTTCTTCCGGAGATAAAAGAATATGTAAACATCTGTAAATCTTCAGGATGCCAGATAATCCTTGGGGGCGCGGGTTTCTCCATAATGCCACTCGAAATCCTGAAATATATGGAGGCCGACTACGGTATTGTTGGTCCCGGAGAAATAGCATTTGTTGAATTACTCAGAACACTTCAGAATCATCAGATACCAGACCGGATAACAGACGGTTTTGGGTATTTTATGCAAAACATATATGCTTTTCAAAGGGCAAGACTTTTTAATTACGAACAGTACCTCAAAAACGGGGGTATCGTGGGATTCAGGACACAAATCGGCTGCACCGGTTCGTGCATCTTCTGTACCGAGGCAAATAAGCCGGTTGTGTATCATAAAGCAGACCTTGTCGGTAATGAACTAAAACTCTTAAAAGAACAAGGCTACAACCACTTTCATTTGTGCGACAGTGAGTTCAATATGAACCTCGATCATTGCATTGAAGTCTGCAAAGCAATCTGTTCTATTTCGGGCCCCGTAAGATGGACATTGTATATGAAACCCGAACCATTTTCAGATGAATTGTTTTACTGGCTTGCTAAATCAGGTGCAGATATGCTGACATTAAGTTTATACACAGATAATCTGGATCAGAGCAAAATTGAGAACCTATCTGATTTTATCTCACTGGCAAAAAAACACAGCATAAAAATTGCAGTTGACCTTTCTACAGGATTTCCATATGAAGATATTTCGGGTTTACAAAAAATGGTAGATTATTTGAACACCCAACCTGTGGAAACAGTTGGTGTGAATGCCTGTTACAGGTTGTACCCGGGCACAAAGCTATGTTCCATTGTAAGAAATGACCCTAATCTTGACAAACACCTGATATACCCAAACTCAGACAGGAGCTTATTGTCACCGGTATTCATTAATTGTTTTGAATTATCCGAACTTCAAAAATTAACAAAAGGTAAAAAGAAATTCAGAATCGAGGGATTTGAAAAAGCTACAAACTACCAAAGAATAAAGGAATAATCTTCATGCATAGGTTTATAATGGTTATAATGCGCAGGGAATGATTATTTTTGTATTAAAAATAAACTACATCTTATGAAAAAGCAGCCTTTTATTCTGTTACTTACTATTGTATTTTTATTGCTTTCATGCAACCAAAAAGCAAAGATCAGCAAAGATGAAATGATTGAAAAAAAGATAGATTCCCTGCTGGTGCTGATGACCCTTGAAGAAAAGATAGGTCAAATGCAACAGCTTTCCATTTCAAGACATTTCAATGACACGGTCTATGACCTAGTAAGACAGGGAAAAATAGGTTCATTCCTGAATGCCAGAAACCTTGCTATGAGAAACGAGTTGCAAAGAATAGCATTGGAAGAATCAAGGCTTAGAATTCCTCTTATCTTTGGTCGCGATGTAATACACGGTTACAAAACAATTTTTCCAATACCCCTTGGCCAGGCTGCAAGCTGGAATCCTGTGCTTGTTGAGAAGGCTTCTGCAATTGCAGCAAAAGAAGCTTCTTCGGATGGTATAGACTGGACTTTTGCACCTATGCTTGATATTGCACGCGACCCTCGCTGGGGAAGAATTGCCGAAAGTCCGGGAGAAGACCCCTTTCTTGCATCTATGCTGGCAAGGGCTATGGTGAGAGGTTTTCAGGGTGAAGACCTTACCGATCCTTCAACCATTGCTGCGTGTGGTAAACATTTTGTAGGATATGGCGCTGCAGAAGGTGGCAAAGATTACAATACAACATTAATCCCAGAAGCAGAACTGAGAAATATCTACCTGCCCTCTTTCAAAGCCTTTGTTGAAGAAGGGGGCCAAACCATAATGAGCGCCTTTAACGACCTGAATGGCATCCCAACTTCGGGCAATGAATTTACCCTGAGGCAGATATTGCGTAATGAATGGAGGTTTGACGGATTTGTAGTAAGCGACTGGGAATCTGTTGCTGAGATGATACCGCACGGATATTGTAAAGATGAAGCAGAGGCTGCACAAAAAGCTATCCTTGCCGGTGTTGATATGGAAATGGTGAGCCAAACCATGCAGGACCACCTGCCCTCTTTAATTCAAAATGGTACAATCAGTGAGAGTTTTATAAACCTTGCTGTAAAAAATATCCTACGGGTAAAATTCAGGCTTGGGTTGTTTGAAAAGCCTTATGCCGACAGTCTGGAAAATGTAATCTTAACTGAAGATAACCTTAAAACAGCCAGGGAAATTGCTACTGAAAGCTGTGTATTGCTGAAAAACGAAGACAATGTATTACCGATAAAAAGCAGTGTTAAAAGAATAGCTGTCATCGGTCCGTTAGCAGATGCACCGCTTGACCAGCTTGGAACCTGGGCTTTTGATGGAAGACCTGAAAATTCGGTTACCCCGTTGAAAGCATTTCAGGAAATGAGTGAGGGCAAAAAAATAATTTATTCTCCGGGTCTCAAAACCAGCAGGGATAAAGATATGGAAGGGATAAAACAAGCTGTTGCAGCAGCCCGGCAATCGGATATTGTGCTTCTGTTTCTGGGAGAAGAAGCCATTCTTTCTGGTGAAGCCCACAGCCGTGCTTTTCTGAACCTGCCGGGTGCCCAGGAACAACTTGTGGAAGCTTTGACTAAAACAGGCAAACCCCTTGTAGGTATTATCCTTGCAGGAAGGCCGCTTGTCTTATCAAAAATTGAAGATAAACTAAGCGCCATTCTTTATGCCTGGCATCCCGGTACAATGGCCGGTCCGGCAATTCACGACCTCGTTTTCGGCAAGGTTGTGCCTTCGGGAAAACTGCCCGTTTCATTTCCCCGTGCCGAAGGACAGATACCGGTATATTATAACCATAAGAATACCGGGCGCCCGCCAAGGGAAGAGCAGAGAAATATTACCCCCGGAGACCCGATGAACCCGGTTGGTTTCAGTGCAAATTACCTCGATCTGGACTATTTGCCAAGATACCCCTTTGGATATGGTTTGTCCTACACGTCTTTTGATTATTCAAATATACTGCTAAGCGCCGACACCATTGGATTTAAGGATACGCTTGATATTGAAATTTTGATAAAAAACACAGGTGCCTATGATGCCCAGGAAATAGTACAGCTTTACATCAGGGACATATATGCCAGTATTACCCAGCCGGTAAAAGAACTGAAAGGATTTAAAAAAATCATGATAAGTGCCGGAGATTCTTTGAATGTCAATTTCGGCCTTACTGTTAATGATCTCTCATTCTATGATAATGAGGGCAGCTTCCTGGCAGAGCCCGGTAGATTTGAACTTTTCGTAGGAAAAAACTCCCGGGAAACCATAAAGGCATCTTTTTATCTGAAATAACCTGTTTCACCACATGAAATTAACAAACAAAAAAAAACTTGGGAAAACCGGATTATCAATCCCACCCATAATTTTTGGAACAAGTGCATTGGGTAACCTTTATGCTGAGATTGCTTTTGAGGTAAAGCTTAAAATTGTTAAAGAATGTTTTAACCACGTAGCTTCACCGGTGGTATTTGATTCTGCAGGAAAATACGGGGCCGGGATGGCTCTCGAAATGCTCGGTAAATGCCTGGAACAGCTTGAAATACCGTCCGAAGATGTAATCATAAGCAATAAGCTGGGTTGGCAGCAGGTTCCGCTTACAACTGATGAACCAACCTTTGAAAAAGGCGCCTGGAAAAATATTTCGCATGATGCAGTACAAACTATCAGCTATGATGGCATTTTAAAATGCTTTGAGCAGGGTAATCTTCTGCTTGGAAAATATAAACCCGGACTCGTTTCGGTGCACGATCCGGACGAATATGTTGCCCAGGGCGCTGATAATGATGAAAAAAAACAGCTATACCTAAATATCCTCGATGCATACCGGGCATTATCCGAACTTAAGAAATCGGGACTGGTAAGCGGAATCGGTGTAGGTGCAAAAGACTGGCATATTATTAAAAGACTCGCCGGAGATGTTGACCTGGACTGGGTAATGTTTGCCAATAGTATGACGATATACAGGCATCCGCCGGAATTATTAACTTTTATGAAGGAATTACAGAAACAGGATATCGGGATTGTAAACTCAGCTGTATTTAATGCTGGTTTTTTAATTGGAGGTGAATATTTCGATTATGTGAAAATTAAACCTGATACCTCTGAAAACAAAGCAATTTTTAAATGGAGGGAAGACTTTTTTGATGTCTGTAAAAGATTTGCCATAGAACCATATGTTGCATGTGTAAATTTTGGTTTGCGTCCTCACGGTGTAATTTCTATTTCGTTAAATACATCAAATCCTAAAAGGGTAAAAAACAATGTTGAATCAGTTGTATCAGGGGTACCGAATGAATTCTACAAAGAAATGAAGGAAAAAGGATTGATAAGCAATGACTTTGAATATAGTGAGATTTAATTCTACACAATCATTAGAACAGGGCAAGTATTATTAGGGCAAAACATGCAAAGGATTATTTACGGAACAGGTGATCTGTATGTTTTGCAATTTTGACTTCTTCCCTAACCATTTGGACACTGATCGGGTAACTATTTTTAGTAATAACCTTTTATTCCTTTAAAGAGATAAGGATTTTTGAAACAGTTCCTTTATTATCAACCCAAAATTTAAATGCCTTTTCGGTTTCGTCGAAAGGAAATATTTTAGTAATGATATCCGTAAAAGATTTTTCTTTACGCTCGAACATTTTTATAACAGAATGAAAAACATTCAAAGCATTTCGTGAACCAAAAATTCTTAGTTCCTTTCTGACGATAACCTGTGTATTCAGGGAAACATCCTTTTTTGAGTAACCGATTGTTACCACCCGACCTGCAAATGACACTAAATCAAGTGCCATAACCAATGTTTCCGGAATACCGGCAGCTTCAATTGCCACATTAACACCTTCATTATTAGTTATTTTTGCAACAATTGTTTTCACATTTTCCTTTAAGGCATTTATTGTGTATGTAGCTCCAAATTTTTTAGCCTGTGCAAGTTTTGAATCATCAATATCCACAGCTATAATTGTGGCACCTTTTCGGGCTGAGGCTAATAATGCTCCCATTCCAATGGTTCCGCAGCCAAATAACAAAACAGTGTCAGTTTCAGCAACGGCGCCAATATTTGCTCCATGATATCCGACACTAAGTGGCTCAACCAAGGCCAACTCCTTTAATGTTAGTGTTTTACTAACAAAAACTTTCTCGTAGGGCACCGCAATTTTTTCTGTTAAAGCACCATCACGCTGCACTCCAAAAGTCTGGTTGAATTCACATGCATTTATTCTTCCGATCCTACAGGCAGGACAAATCCCACAATTGGTGTAAGGTGAAACGGTAACATTATCTCCTATTTTATAAGTGTTGGGGACATTGTCTCCTTTTCCAATGATTTTTCCACTTATCTCATGACCTGGTATTCTGGGATAGGTAACCATCGGCATTAAACCAAGATAGGAAGCTAAATCGCTGCCGCATAAACCTATATAATGAACTTCTACAAGTACATCATTCTGCCCGACCGAAGGTTCATTAATATTTATCTTTGCGATGGTGCCTGGCTCAATAAATGTAAATGCTTTCATTACTAAATTATCTCGTTATTAATTAGTTCAATGAATCCTAAAGATTTCTCTATGTTTTAATCAATTTAAGAACTAAAATAATTCAAGTGAAAAAAAGTATTTTTCAAGTTCGTTTCACTGTCCATTTTTAAAAAACACAAAGATATTTTATTTTTACTGAAATCAACATTCAAAAAATTATGGAATTAATAATAGACGCGCATCAACATTTTTGGAAATACAACAAAAGAGAGTACCCTTGGATAAATGATCAGATGGAGATACTTAAAAAAAATTACCTACCTGGACATTTGAGTTCATTAATGACTGAAGAAAAAATTATTGGATCTGTCGCTGTGCAGGCCAGACAATCTATTGAAGAAACAGAATGGCTATTGCAACTGGCCGATGAATATGAATTTGTAAAAGGAGTGGTCGGCTGGGTTGATTTATGCTCAAAAAACCTCACAGATCAGTTAGATAAATATGCATCAAATCAGAAACTTGTGGGTGTTCGCCATGTTATACACGACGAACCTGATGATTTCTATATTCTCAGAAACGACTTTAACAGGGGCATTGAAGAATTGAAGAAATACAACCTTACATATGACATCCTTATTTTTGAACATCATCTGCCCCAAACCATTGAATTTGTAAAAAAGCATCCAAACCAAATATTTATCGTTGACCATATTGCCAAACCAAAAATCAGGCAAGGTAATCTGCATCCCTGGAAAACCAATATTGAAAAGCTGGCCGGGTTTCAGAATGTGTTTTGCAAACTTTCGGGAATAATCACAGAAGCAGACTGGAAAAACTGGAACGATGAAACAATTAAGCCGTACCTTGATGTTGTTGTAGATGCCTTTGGCACGAACAGGGTGATGATTGGTTCTGACTGGCCGGTTTGCCTTGTTGCCGGAAGCTATAAGCAGGTCATTGAACTTACGACAGATTATTTTACTAAATTTTCTGAAAATGAGAAAGGTGCTGTTTTCGGAAACAATGCATTAAATATTTATCAAATGATATAGCAGGGATGGTTTTTTTTCATTAAAAATTTCACTAACTTAAATAAAAAAAGCCATGGAAACACTGTTTGAAGGAAAGAGCTGCAAAGCTGAATACATTAAAGAAAAGAAACTGGTTTTTTATACCTTAACCGGTTATGCCGATGTTGAAGAACATAAAAAAATGTATATCAAGGTGTTTGATTTCATGCAGTCGAACAAAATAGTTGCATTTTTGCACGATCTATAAAAAATGAAAGGTACATTTACCCAGCTTAACGATTGGATAGTAAATACTTTCAGGCCGGCTACCCAACTTGGTCTGAGATACGCTGCCATGATTATGAATGATGATATTTTCACTGAATTTGCAGCAAACGATATCATCAATAAATCTAAAGTTTTGCAGTTCCAGGTTTTCAAGTCAAAAGAAGATGCGGATGCATGGATAGATGAAAAAACAAAAGATGCGTAATCTTATAGCTCCCCAAGCTTTTTCTTGTATTTTCTTACTTCATCGTATAATTCGCGTGCAATCTGCTGTTCACGTTCCAGCGCCCTTTTTCTGAAAGCTTCAAACTCATCTTTGAGTTCGGCGAGGTCAGATTTTGAGATCCTGGTAACATGGTTACTTCGTTTAAATAAAACAATAAAGATAATCAGTGCGATCACCAAACCGCCAATAATGGTCCACAAAATAGAATTATATAATGCTTTGGACATGTTGATGCCAAATAGCGAGAGCGTGTTTTTTTCATCAACTGCTGTACCTAGTTTTTCATGCACAGACAGAAGGTCATTTTCAAGTGAATCAATCTGTAAATCTTTACCGGCAATAACAATATATGCATTATTAATACTGTCTTTCAACGATTTCAACGAGTCGAGGACATTTGATTTAAGCCTGTACAACCACCATGACTTCACAACTTTTGAGTCTTCGTAATCGCTGGCATTCCTGATAACATAATTAAACCTGTTCTCAATTGGCCCTTCATTTAAAGATAACCTGGGCTGAGTCTCCTGGGAATATCCAACATTATTCAAATTACCAATAACAAAAATAACTGTCAGCAAAAAGATAAATTTTATTCTCATAATGTCTTTTAATTAGTAGTTTGTTCCAATGTTTGTGTAACGCTGCCTAAAATAAAATATTGCTAAACATAAAAAAAATTCATCAGAGATGCACAATTATTTTTCAACATGGTACAAAAAAAAGGCTGAGTAAAAAGTCAATTATTTTAAAGCGTCATCGAGAACGAAATAAAGCATGTCTGCCAAGCCAGACATTTATCTCTTTATACAGGAGATTACTTCGGTCGTTCCTCCCTCGTATGACGTTAGTAATTAACTATTTGCACAGCCTCTTCAAAAGCTATATCACGCAGATATTTTATTTCGTATGAAAAGCTTTAATGGTCTGTATCTCCGAACCCGACTGAAAACGAATGAAATAAACACCATTTCCGGTAGAATTTGAATGATCTGACAGATTAAAAGATAGCTCATGGGCCCCCGGCTGCTTAACTTCATTCAGCAATACTGCAACTTCTTCTCCCAATGCATTGTAAACTTTAATGCTTACAAGTTCTGCCGATTCAAGTTTGTAAGAAAGTGCTGCATTACCTGCAAATGGGTTAGGATAGATACTAAGGGAAGCATTGTTTTGCACTTTCTGATCAGCCAGTCCGGTAACCTTGGCAGTTTCTTCAGGCCCAACACCATCCGGAACATATCCTGGATTTCTTGAAAGGATAATTTTATCCAGTCTGAATCCCCTTTCTCTTACATATACCCTGAAGTTGTATACCCCTGCAACAGGAACCATTACACTGGCTGCACCTTCTAAAGGCTGGCTTCGGTATATCCAAACCCAAACATTAGTACTTGGGGTAGGTACCAGTTCACCTTCAAAATTGATATAAGCCACCTGATTTTTAATTTCTTCACCCTGCGCAATGGCAGCATGGAAAGAATCATCAGAGCCTCCTGTACGGCTGGCACGTGCCCAGATATAGTATTGGCCAGCCTCCGTAAAGTTTATATTATACTTTAAAATTCCGGCACTTGTAAGCGCTACGGCGATATCACCAGGAGCTGCACCGGGATTAACAGCCTTCATTCCTCCCACTCCAGAAAAATCAACAGGAGAAGAAGCTGTATCCCAAAGCGATTCGGTACCAGAACCGATTTCACCAATCTGCACCATTTCTGAATAATTCTCGGCTTCCATCACACACAGACCAAGTTCATTGACAACAAAGTCATAATCCTGAGCCTGTGATATTAAGAAATTCGTAAATAGTGCCACAAATATTAAGGCTAATCTTTGAAAATTGTAAAAATGTTTCATAGTTTTTTGATTTTGGTTTGATGCCTAAAAATACAATAATATCTTAATTGGGGCAACAATAAAAGTTAATATCTTTATCGCCTATAAAAAAAATCAAAAATGGCTAACGAATACGCAATCGGAACCTTTATAGACCATGACAGGTATGGTGAAGGCATCATCGGCAAGGTTAACCCGGTGAGTTATGATGTTTATTTTGCCCGTGGCGGCAAAGTTGAAATACTCAAGTCAAACAAAGAGTTTAAGGTGGTAAGTCAACCAGGCGAGGCTGTTAGCAGTGCCTCCGGAAGCAATATTGACATTGAATCGCTCGAAAAAATGCTTGTTCATACACTTGATAAGTTTGCTATGTTACAGGAGGTTGTAGAAATGGGTGAAAAATGGACAGGGGGGAAAATGATCCTTCAATCGGCTAATGCAACTATTCAGCCTAAAGAAATACCAATTGAAACATTTTTTCATAAAATAGTGATGTTACGTGACAGACTGCGTGTGTTGGAACAGAATATCAACAGCCACCCCAAATTAACCGACGAAGAAAAAGTGGATTTGCAGCAATATATTACCCGGATATATGGAAGTTTAACCACTTTTAATGTATTATTTAAAGAAAAGGACGACTATTTTATAGGCACAGGGGGAAAATAGTCTTTTTTTACTTTAAGTATTTAAACCATAAAGTTTTAATTCCGACTAAAGATAAAACTTTGTATTATTTAAATTCATGTAATTCAGTATTTTAACATTAGCTCTTATGCTTACCGGTTTTTTTACAACCTCGGAGGGGGGGATTGTCTATAGCGACATAAAAAAGAAGCTGTCTAAAAAGTCGCTTTTCTTGTCATTCTGAGAGCCAAAAATTTTTATTTAGTAATGTGATATGACGATAAAGTGTGCGAACTTTACGGCTTTTGCTACACAGT
>JAFGPL010000098.1 GCA_016936215.1 Bacteroidales bacterium | reverse complement strand
CTTATATCGCGCCGCTACAACCGCCTACCCTTGCTACCTTCCGGTCCTGGGGGAGTTCAGCAGGAGCTGGCCGTATAAGACTTACCCGGTTGCAAAATTATGAATTATATTGCTTTCTACAAAATTTATTCATTCCCCAGTTAAAAAACTTTTATATTTGTCTCTTAAACCTTAATAATCCTTATTATGGAAAAGAAAACATCCTTAGTCAGCCACTCCCTGATATGGGGTGCAATATTGGGAATTGTAGGTATTTTATTATCTCTGATTTTTTGGTTTTTGAATATTTTACCATCCAATTTCCTTATTATTCTATTGCTATTAGTGATTAATCTCACTGTTACTATTGTGTTTGTGGTTATTGGAACCAAGAAATATAGAGACGATATTCTTGAAGGCAAAATTAATTTTGGAAGGGCATTCTTAGTTGCATTTTTAATAATTATTATTTCTTCAATTATTACAGGATTATGGGGAGTTACTTTAAGCAAAGTTATAGATCCAAAGTATACTGAAAGAACAATTGAATCAACTAAACAATGGACTTCTGAAATGCTTATAAAAAGAGGAGTCCCAGAAGATAAAGTAGAAGAAAGTCTTGCTCAAATGGATGAAAAATCTAATCCTTCTGTGATACAATTGATTAAAGGTGCTTTACTAAAAAGTTCTATTTTTGGAGTTATAATTAGTCTAATTGTAGCTGCAATTTTAAAAAGAGATGAAATTAAGTTAGTTTAAGAAAACACATAAATTTCTCATTATAAAGATGAACATCTCTGTAGTCATACCCCTGCTCAACGAAGCCGAATCGCTGCCCGAACTCATCGGGTGGATAGTAAAAGTGATGAACGATAACAAGTTCAGTTATGAAATACTTCTGATTGACGACGGCAGTTCAGACGATTCATGGTTGGTAATCGAGCAACATGCAGCCACCAACCCGCAAATTAAAGGAATCAAATTCAGACGTAATTATGGCAAATCTGCTGCACTTTATTGCGGATTTAAAGCTGCCGGGGGCGATGTTGTCATTACAATGGATGCCGACCTGCAGGACAATCCGGAAGAAATACCCGGCCTGTACAAAATGATTATAAACGATGGTTACGACCTGGTATCGGGGTGGAAAAAAAAGCGGTTTGACCCGGTACTTACAAAAAATATTCCCAGTAAACTTTATAACCGGACGGTACGATCTATTAGCGGTATTAAACTTCACGATTTCAATTGCGGCTTAAAAGCCTATAAAAACAAGGTGGTGAAAGCCATCGAGGTTTATGGTGAAATGCACCGGTATATCCCTGTGCTTGCGAAATGGGCAGGGTTTAAAAAAATTGGCGAGAAGGAAGTTAAACACCAGGAACGTAAATACGGTGTAACCAAATTTGGCATGCAACGGTTCATCAGGGGACCGCTCGACCTGCTTTCGGTTATGTTTATTATGAAATATGGCAAAAGGCCACTGCACCTGTTCGGGTCATTGGGTTTTATAATGTTTCTCGTGGGTTTCGTGCTTGCGGCCTATCTGGGCATAAATAAACTACTGGCCATAAGCCACCATTTTCCAGCCAAACTGGTCACCGACAGCCCCTATTTTTATATCGCGCTCACCACAATGATCCTCGGTACCCAATTGTTCCTTACCGGGTTCCTCGGTGAACTGGTGTCGCGCAGCGCTGCCGACAGAAATACATATCAGATTGAAAAAGAGGTCTGAAGCAAAACAAAAAATCAGATAAGCAAACGGCTGTCAGGTAACAAGCTCGTAATAAATAGTTGTTTTTCTATAAAAGCATAAAATTGTTCAACCGAAACTAATATTTTAAACTGGTGTATTATTCAATTGTACTGCCCACATTCGGCAGACCGGGAGATGTTGATGAATTTCTTGAGAGCCTTGTAAAACAGGAATATAAAGATTTTGAAGTGGTGATTGTTGATGCCACGTTTAAAGACACAGTGCAGCTTGTTGCAGATAAATACCGTGAAAAACTTAACCTGCAGTTTATTTACAGGAAAGGTTTGGGGATTAGTGAATCGCGAAATCTTGGTGTTGAAAATTCAAAAGGCGATTATGTGGTTTTTATTGATTCTGATTGTGTAGTACCCCCGCAATATTTTCTTGAAATAGAAAATTTTCTGAAGCTCGATAAAGTGGATGCCTTTGGTGGTCCCGATGCCGCGAGGAATGATTTTACCCTTCCTCAGAAAGCCATCAATTACGTGATGACTTCTTTTCTTACCACAGGGGGCATCAGGGGAAAAGCAAAACGGGTAAGCAAATATGAGCTGCGCGGTTTTAACATGGGAATATCGAGAAAAGTTTTCGATGCTGTAGGAGGCTACAGTGGTTTGAAAGTCGCCGAAGATATAGACCTGAGCATGAGGGTGCACAAGGCCGGATACAGAACAGCCCTTATCCCCGGTGCTTTTGTTTACCACAAGCGCAAAACAAACCTGTATAAGTTTTACGTGCAGATGTTTATGTATGGTAAGGCCAGGATAGACCTTTTTCTCAGGCACCGCGAAGCACTTAAGGTTACCTACCTGGTGCCGTTGTTGTTTTTAATATATCTTGTCGCAGGAATTCTTATGGTGGCGGTAAATAAATTTCTGTTTCTGGCGTTTTGTTGTTCGATAGCGCTTTATGCACTGGCTGTGTTCACCGATTCATCTATAAAAAACAAAAGTGTTATAGTCGGTGCGATGAGTGTCTTTGCAGCTTATGAATTTTTAACAGGATATGGCCTGGGATTGATTTACAATATATTCCGTCGGTTGATTTTCGGGCGAAAAGAGATAGAACGGGCAAAAATATTGAAAGAGTAGCCATGGCCAAAACGCAGCCATTCCTGTACTATAATAAAAAGGTTAAGAATGGAAAAGAGAAAGTTCTATACAGTTATCGTGGTTTTATGCCTGCTTTTGTTTACCATTATTCTGGCACAGAAAAACAGCGCTTCTGGTAAAAAACCTGTTGTTAGTTACGAATACCTCTTATACCTGCCCGACGATTACCAGTCAAAACCTAAGAAAGATTTCCCGTTGATCATATACCTTCATGGTGCATCTCTCAGGGGTTCTGACTTTAACATGGTGAAAAAGTACGGCCTGCCTCACCTGGTTGATAAAGGCTGGGAGTTCGATTTTATTATTGTCTCACCGCAGTGCCCGTTGAAAAAGTCATGGGAGAGCGAAAACTGGTTCGATAACCTGTATGCCGAAATAACTGCAAAATATCGCGTAGATACCAACAGGATTTATCTAACTGGCATGAGCCTTGGCGGTTTCGGCACCTGGAGCCTGGCTGTGGAATACCCGGATAAATTTGCTGCCATCGTTCCCCTTTGCGGAGGCGGGAGGCCGGAAAAGATATGCGCCATCAGCCACGTCCCTGTATGGGCTTTTCATGGTACAGCCGATGCAGTGGTGCCCATTAAGAGGACAGAAGAACTGGTGGACAAGTTGCTCAAATGCAACGGCAATGTTAAATTCACCAGGCTGAAAGACAAAGGCCACGCCATACAATGGGTGTACCAGGACAAAAAGATATACTCGTGGATGCTTAAGCATAAAAAAGCACCGGAAGGTAAAAAATAACGCAATTGCTTATCTGTTATAAATACCATGATTAGTGGAATGACTATTAATAAATTGAAGCAATACAAAAAGATGTTATAATAATATATGATACTTTTATAAAGTATTTATATAAGTTTAAAAGAAAAGGATTTTGAACAATGCGTTAACTAACTCAATGACTTGCTATTACTTAAATCAAATGGTTTCTGCATGATTCTTTTTTTAAGGTTCAATTCCAAGAATCAATAACGGAACAGGTGGATTATTTCTACCATGACGTAAAACATTATATACCTCTCCTTCATAATAAGCAACGCCACTACTCATTTGTGATTGCATTTTTTTTGTAGGTAAAACCTCAATTCCAAGGTTGATAACTCCGCCAGAATAGAAAAGTAAATGTTTTACAAATAAATCAAATGCAACAAAAGCATATTTGCCAAACTGCACTTCAACTGCAATTTGGTCTTTCACATAATCAGTTTGTTTATATGAAGAGATAGGCTCATTAATCCCTTTGGATATTAAGAATTTCTTTTGTTGTTCGTAAGTCAGTGCAATTAATTCTGGTAAAATTTTTTGTTGTGTGGTAATATAATATTGATATCGACTTTCCTTCCATCCAAGCTTATTAAATTTTTCGTTAAAAGTTTTATTTAGTTCGATTGGACTATAAAGCATTTTCCCGGTCATAGTCTTTTCTTTGCTCACTTTGGTCATAAATTTTTCTGTATCAATACTTTGAATAGTATCGGTTATTTCCTTGTAGAGCTTTTTATGGTGTACAATAAGGTATTCTTCACCATTTAAATGTGAATATTTTTGGGTAATCCTCATATTGTGTTTCGGTTTACTTCACCTTATTCTTTACTATTAAAAAATTCAAGTTCCTTCCATTCCAAAGGTATCTGAGATACTTTGTCATTTTCCGATGGTGAATGGATAGGTTTACCTATAGGACGAATTTTGAGCAGGCCTTCATTATAGTCTTTAATACGCTGTATGGCTATATTGCAAAATTTTTCTTCCTTTTCTATACCAATAACATTACGGTTATTTTTAATTGATGCAATAATTGTAGAACCAACCCCGGCAAATGGATCTAATACCCAACTATTTTCATTGGTTAAGGCTAAAACACACCGTTCAACCAATTCTATCGGATACTGACATGGATGCTCTGTTTTTTCCGGGTGATTTGATTTGACATTAGGAATATTCCACAATTCAGATTCCCAATCATTCAGTATAATTTCCCATATATCACTTGGATTTTTACCAAGAGGATTCCCGGAAGGCAATCCCTTGTTAGGGCCTTTAAAATGTCTTTTGCCGGGATACTTTGAAGGTACTCTTACATTATCAAGATTAAAGATATAATCATCAGTTTTACTGAACCATAAAATTGTTTCGTATCGTCCGCTAAATCTGTTACTTGCATGTAAACCATGTCCGAAATGCCAAATTATCCTATTGCGTAATTTTAATTTGTGTTTTTTAAATATATGATAATAAAAGATGTCAAGAGGGAAAACTTCACCCTTGTCTACATAATTACCTACTTGCCAACATAAATTTCCTCTTTCAGATAATATTCTTACTAGTTCTGAAATTATTTCCTCTTGTGTTTCAAGATATTTTTCAATGCTTGTTTTAGTTTCATAAGACTTACCAATGTTATAAGGAGGAGAGGTAATAATTAAATCAAACTTTCCATCATTAATATCTTTAATTTCATATAGACAATCACCGTTTTTTACCTGATATTTTATCCGGGAACTTATATAGTCAAATAATGGCTCACTTGCATTCATATTTCATAATTGTTTTTAGACGATGAGTACAAATTTATAAAAAGGTAATCCTTTATAAAATCAATAAGACAGAAAGTTTTCATATTTAGCTAACAACCCTATTTTACAGAGATTTCTTATTAATTAAATAACCACTGAGTTGAAGTTACGAAGCAATCGCGGGAGATTATGTCATGGGATTGTAACCGCACTCTGCCGGGAAATTTTATTTTTACCATCAGATTGAATAAGCAAGACTATGCCTGGTGGAAGGCTACAAAATCCACTATGCCGGGAAACTCAGAACTTCACCTGCAGCATGGCTTCAAAATCAGACCGGGTGTTGCCTTCTGTTTCATCAAGACCTGAGCCAATGGTATCTATGTTTTTGTACCTGGTAATGCTATGGCGGAGCCACAGGGTGACAGCTCCTGTGCGGTATCGTACCATGGCGTAAAAACGTATACCCCTGTTAAAAAATGACGGAACGGAGAACATATAAGGAATTGAATTTTCATAGGTGTAAATTCTCGAATCATATGTGTCGCCGTCAAACAAGGCAAACCTTAACCAGAAGGCAACAGGCTTATTTTCGGGATTAAAGGCCACGTCCTGGCTAATGTAATATCCATATTCAGCCGGGCTGTTTTCTTTTATCACGTGGCTGATTTCCATCCGGTTTTTAAAACTATAATTTTGAAGAACCTTATATACAGCGTTTAACCTTAGTTTATTTACTGTAAAATCACGGGTAACATTTACAGGTAATTGTTCCGGGGTCTCATCACGGCTTTTGGTTTCCGATTTAAATCTTAAATAAAATTCAGTATTCCTCAATGGAGCATACACTGCCTGCAACAGGTAGTCGCGCCCCGTGGAGGGTGAGGTGACATTGTAACGCAGCCAGGGGGATTTAAACACGTCAAAATAACCAATCAGCTTAACATGTTTTACAGGAAACAACGTGGTGCCCACATAAAGACCCTGTTCGTTGTTTTTTGAGGAAAATTCAGAGAATGGATTGTTGCGCATAGCAAAAAAACCTTTCGAATAGTTGCGGTATAGCACGGTAAAAGAAGCCAGTTCCGCGGCCTGGACCATCAATCCGTTGAGGGTGGCCCAGTTACCGTTGCCATAAGAGGTTTCACCAAAAAACTCCGATTTTTTGAACCTGTATCTGTAATCAATTCCGGCATTTAGCAGGTCCGATCCCCTGAAAGTATAAAGGTTATAAGGTTTTTCAACAGGTTCATAGTGCCCTTCAATAGTGTAGTTTACAAGGGTAATGCCTGTGGAAAAATTGTCACGGGAGAACTTGATGTTCGTCCCTGTAACTGTTTCACCTACTGCCTTTTCATCCTTAATCTCATTTGGTGTACGGTGATAACCCGAAGCCTGGAAGGAGGAAAATATATATTTCCCGTTTTCGAGCGTATCGGTTAGATTGGCGTCAAACGATTTTTTTGAAAAGAAGCCGGTGAATTCAAAGTCAGAAAACTTAATTGTCCCTGCAATTCCCCTGAAAAAGAGGTTTTCATCGGCCGATGAAGCGTGCCTGATACCTGTGGGGCGTTTAACTATATCAGTGCTAAAGGATGATTTTCCGAAAGCAAGCCCGCTAAAGAGTGTAAGCCCCTGGCCAAATTGTAACTGGTAATCCCCGATTGTAAGGTTTTTTAGGCGGCCGGTTTCTTTTACCTGAAGGTATCCTGAATAAAAATCAAATCCCTGTTTGTTGCTACCGGTAAAAAACTCTTCCCCCGCGTCTTTTTCTGCCTGGAAACCGAACAGTAGTATGTTATGGCTCCTGAAACTGTATTTTAACCTTATTTTGAAGGGGTCGCCAAAGTACCTGTTCTTATCAGGATTTAGTTGCAGTACCGAATCGGTTAAAGGCTGAAAACCGGCTTTCTCTTGAAGTGCCCTGTTGCCGGTAATGAAAACACTGTGCCTGCCATACCTTAATGCTTTTTTTAAATTTAAATGAGGTTTTTCACTTGCAGGGGCTATCGTCACAAAATTTTTCAAGTATTCTGCCAGCCGTTCATCAAAGCCATAAATATATTGTATCTCGGCCAGGGAAGCAACAGGCCCAAAGTTTTTAACATATTCCAGCAGGCTTTTAATCTGAAAATCAGTCAGGAAATGCAGTCTTGCCAGTTCTTCATAGCTGCAGTCGTTAATGTTTAAAGGATTTTCGGCATAATACCACAAATCTTCAGCCAGATCGGTAAAGTCTTTTTCATCTTCATAAATTTCTGAAATATCTTCAACCGCTTCATTAAGCGTGCCAGTTTCGTATGGGTTTTGAGAAAATGCAGCAATACCCATAGCGATAAAACAACATATTGCGGTTAACCTTTTCGCGATCATGTGTTGGATAAGGTGTTAATCAGTGCGGGTTCAATTTAGTAAAAATCAGTTAAATGACAAATGCCGTGGAAGTTTTTTTTATTTCAAACTGACTTTTCACCAGGTATTTCTTTACTGGTTGAGCCTTCAGATATAACGGCATATTATTTGTTTTGCTATTTTTATAAATTCTTAAAACATAAAATTATGAAGCCATTATTTACATTATACATCATCCTCGCTGTGTTACTTGTTTCATCAAATATATCGGCACAACATCCGGTAAACCGTCCAGACCGGACTGACGGCAGGGAGCAACATCGTGTATCGGTGAATAACCACCCGCGGCACAGGGAGCAGGCATCGAAAGCAGAACTGGTTGCAAAGGTGAGAAGGCTTGAAAAAAGATACGAGAGGTATTTGAGTTATCGCGATCGGGAAGAACTGCAGAGGGATGTGGATGAAATACTTATGCTCATTGATGAATTGGTTGCAGATGAAATATACTTTGCACCCCAGCCGATCAGTGTGTCGGAGTTTATGCGGTTAAAAGAGAACATTTCCAATGCCCCGTTCAGCGATTCAAAAAAGCAGATTCTGGCAGCCTCGGCAGCAAACCATTTTTTTGTCATTGAACAGGTTATAGAAGTCTTAGACATGCTGAGTTTCGATGACAGCAAGTTCGAGGCCATTCAGATACTATATCCCAAAGTACTCGACAGGGAGAACAGCTACCTTTTGTTCAATTGCCTTACCTTTAGTTCCACCAAAGAAAAGTTTGACAGCTATATCCGTGAATTTGAATCGGGAGGAGCATTTTAAAGTCCTGATTATATTTCAGCTAATTGTAAATCAAATCAATTAAGAAAAAGAGTCAATATTTGAATTTTAGATTTTTTCCGGTAAAAAAATTGGTCCCGTAGGGACATAATATCTATAGAAATATCAAATCAAACAAACAAGTCCCGTAGGTACGAAATATGATTTAATGTATATCTTTCAGAATATATTGCTGGTCGTAAGAAATATCAAATTTCTTTAAGAAATTTTCATATTCTTCCCTGAATGTAACCTTTCTATGATGCCGTTCCTGATTCTCAATATATTTGACCTATATCAAATGACTTTATTTTCAAAAATGAATCAGAATTATTACCTTTTCACTCCATTTTTGTATCTAAACCGAAAAAAATAAAAAAACCACCATGAAAACAACTACCCTGAACCGTTTAAGCGCGGGCGCTGCATTTTTGTTTGCCTTGTTTTGCATTCTCTGGATTGTTTTATCTTACTTTATTCTTCCTGTCGCTGAGGCACAGGGCGATTATTCTGTACTGGTTACCACCCCCGGATGGACACTCGTTTCTTTCACGGGGCTTCTTGCGAGTATTTTCGGCATACTGGTAGTATTCGGTATTTTTCATGCCAGCCGCGAGCAGGGGGGCTGGTTAATGTTTACCGGTACAGTATTGCTATTTCTGGGACTAATGCTCGAGATGGCAAGCCTTACGTGGGAAGTCTTTATCTGGCCGGTGGTGTGTGCCAGCGAAGACCATATCTCTTTTGTGAAAGAGGCCATCTTTACAGAAACCATTCAATTCAAATCTTTTATAGTAGCCTTGCTGGGATTGTTGTTCCTGGGAAACCTCGTTACGGCCATCGCTTTGTTAAGGATAAAGAAATACGGGATGGTTGCCCCAGTCCTTATCCTTGCCGGGATCGTGCTGTATATTGCCGGTAACTTTATCAGCATGCATGTATCTTCAGCCGGGTTGTGTATATACGCGATAGCATTTGTGATGATAGGTTTGAAGCTGAGGAGAGAGGAGTGAATTGTCATAATGTATTAACTTTTGTTTTACAAAGGTTGGATAACAAACCTTAAGTTTCTGTTTAAATGCATGATAATTAATCACCTGTCATGTAAATGTCGCCCCAATGTCGGGGAAAATTCAATACTTTTGCTTTGATAGTTTTTAAGTTAACTATAATCTTGCCCAAAATTTGTTGAACCATGAAGCAGCCTGAATTAGGAAGAAAAATCCTGGAACTGAGAAAGGCCAAAGGCCTTACACAGGATGAGCTTGTTGAAAAGTGTAATATCAGCGTACGTACGCTGCAGCGCATCGAGGCAGGCGAGGTTACACCCCGCAGCTATACCGTAAGGATTATTTTTGAAGCGCTGGATTATAACTTCTTTGGTTCAAAGGGAAGTTTATCAATTGATTTGCATAAGGCAAAACATTTGATCTCCAGTTGGTCCGGGCAATTTTATAAATATTTTCTTGATTTATTTAACTTAAAAACAAACACCATGAGAAAATTAATGATTTTATCAATCCCTTTCGTCTTTATTTTTACGGCGTTACTGCTGTCTTCCGCACACACAAGTGCACAAAAGCGTGTTAAAATAAGGGAAAGCTTTGAAGTTGCCAGCTCCAACGCTGACCATATGCGGTGGTTCAATTCGGGAAAGATTGATTCTGTGTGTATGAATTATCATAACAATGCCACCATGATGCCTGACCAGTATCCGTCAATCACAGGTAAAGAGGAGATAGCTGCATACTGGTTACAGCTTTATAACCGTGGTTTAAGGTTTACCGACCTGGTATGCGACTACAAAACAGTGAGCGATTCCATTGCTGTTGAAAGGGGAACCTGGACGATGAGCGTCGGTCAGGGCTTGCATGTCTCAGGTAATTACCTGGCACAATGGCGATACAGCAATGGTTCATGGAAAATTGAGAACGAAATGAGCCGTACTGCTGCCATCAACGGGGAACAATAAATTCTGTCGTTAAATTGAACACTGCCGGGTACAAAAATGTTACTTAAAAGGTTCTTAATGAAAAAAATATGTTGGTAGAAACTTTCACATTAAAGCAATCTTTGAGTTTAAAGCTGTTTGCTATCCTGGTGCTGATTATTCCTTTGTCCTTAAATGCTGATGCCCAGGAAGGATACGGGGAATTTCGCCTTGAAAGCACACGCACCAATAAAACCGGAATGATCGTACTCGGCAGTTGGGCATTGGCAAATATGGCAACAGGCGCATATGGATGGTCGAAAAATTCAGGTGACAATAAATATTTTCACCAGATGAATTTTTTCTGGAACACCGTCAACCTGTCCATTGCCTCTGTTGCCCTGTATAATTTGTATACCACCGATTTTATCTCTATGGGCCAGGATGAATTCCTGACAAGGCAGCTCAAGCTTGAAAAGACCCTGCTGATCAATTCATTTCTCGATGTCGGCTATATTGGCACAGGCTTTTTGTTGAAACATTTCTCTGAAAAATCTTCAGGCAGAAAGGATTTGCTTAAAGGTTACGGCAACTCATTGCTGCTCCAGGGCGGGTTTTTGCTGGTGTTCGATGTCGTTTTGTACGGTATTTTCAGGGCAGAAAGAATGGATTTTCTGCAATCAGCAGGTATTACAGCTATAGAAGACGGGATAATACTAAACATTGCTTTAAAGTTATGACCTGAAGGCATGCCCTTTTTATGCGCAAAAAAATATTTTTTGTGCGCATCCGTTGTAAATCTGCTGCGCATCCGTTTATATTTTCCAAAGCATCGGATTATGATTTGCTGCGCATTCTTTGTCTGCCGCCTGCGCAGGGAACCAAAATGATCTCCTTAGAATGAATAACTCAATGAAAAATGAGCGGAATAACCCAGCAGTTTGTGTTCCGAAAAAGCCATATCTGCCCTGATTCTTTTTTGCACAAAGCCAAAGCCAAAGGAATAGTTTGAATATTCATTGGTGGAAAAACCAATTCGGGCACATACACTTTTAATAAAGAAATACTCTGCCCCGGCAGTAAAAATACCTTTAAGCAGCGAATTTTTTTCAGCTTCGGCAACAAGCAGCAGTTTCTCGCTTAACTGGTAACCCAGCCCTGCCTGGAAAATCACCGGTACCTCTTTGTCAGAAAACTTTTTAAATGACGCCCCAGTGGGATTATAAACATGCAACGCCAGGGACAGCTTGTCTGCCGGCCTTGCCAGAATGCCCCCTTCAACTGCCAGAACAGACATGTCTCCAAAGTCTTCTGACTGGTAAACCCCGAGCATGTTTAACTGGATGCCGGCAGAGAATTTTTCGCCGAAAGATTTACCAAAAGCAAGGGCCATTTTGCTTTCAAAAAAATCCGGGTTGCCGAAGACCGAAATATTGGCCCCGATGGTTCCGCTCCCGGTGGGGACAGCCAGGGCAAACGACTGCAGCGAAAAGAGTGAGAATGCATACTTGTTTTCATAATGAAACCCGAGGGTGAAATCTTCAATATAAGCCAGTCCGGCCTGGTTGTGATAACTGGCCCATAAGTCTGTAAATGTGGTGCCGGCGCCCGAAAGCGCAGAAACCCTTGCCCCCGATGGAAAATTATCCTGCGAAAATAAGGTGTGCCTATACAGAAACAGTATAATGATAATTAAAATCCAGATTTTATTTTTTATGGTAACTTTCATTTGCTATATGTTGTGAAATTGTTTTAACCCGGATTATACATCAATATTTTTCAACATATTGCTGCAGGTTATTGGTATAAATGCAATCGTCCACAGTCTATGGTCTTAAGGTTCATAAGTTAGTTATTATCATTCTTCAATTATCAGTTTAACGCATTAGCAAATTATCATATCCGTAAATTAGTAAATTATTCATTCATCAAATCGTTGATTTCTTCCATCCCTCCTTTACTGCCCCTGCCGCTGCTCCTGCTACTGCCCCTGCCCCTGCCCCTGCCCCTGCCCCTGCCCCT
>JAFGPL010000097.1 GCA_016936215.1 Bacteroidales bacterium | reverse complement strand
GCCCACGGAATATCAGCTTTCTCACAACTATCCCAACCCGTTTAACCCGGAAACATCCATCAAATTCCAGTTGCCAGAGCCGGGACATGTTACGCTCAAAATTTATAACATGCTGGGACAGGTGGTACGAACGTTAGTAGCCGAACAGAAGAAAGCTGGCTATTACCATGTCATCTGGGATGGTCGGGATAATCGTGGAATTTTATGTGCCAATGGCGTTTACCTGTACCGGTTGAAAGCCGGCAAATATGAGAAGACGCGCAAGATGGTGATGTTGAAATAAGGACTTTTATTAACTTTTAGATTTTAGTGATTTATAGTTCCATATAAATTATAAGGAGGATATACTAATGAAACTAAAATTATTTTTTTTATTGATTACTTATTCTATGGTAGCATATTTTGGGGTAAGTGAATTTTTGATAACAGCCGCTTGGGGACAGAACTTCCAAATTACAAAAACAAAAAATGATACTGGTCGTTCAGTTTTTCGCATAAAAGAAGATGATCTATTCACTGAATTACCTGAAAAACTTAATAAAGCAAATCAACAAGGACTAAAACTTTATCTTAGAAATTATGATGGAAACCTTAGTGAAAGCTATCAAAGTAACGAATCCTATTATGAGTTTATTTGGTATAGTGGTAGCAAAGAGTGGAAGGAATACTATCTTACTGGGGATATCGCTGGAGAGAGTTATTATTATAAAGTTTATGTTGCCAGTTTTGGAACGACTAATTTTAAGTTAGAGCTATTAGTTGGGGGATCGGTAGTAGCTACAACTACTTTTTCAGCAATATCTAATTATTATAGTTATCGTTCGGGATGGATAACTGGCATAGATCCCATTGCTGCTGTAAATGATGAGGTTGTATTGCGAATAACAATTGTAAGCGGAGATGGAGGCGGCATAATGTGGGGAGATTATCGGGCGGTTGATTCTTATATCATAATTCCCGACATAATACCCATGCCAAAACCATTTACGGAAATTGGGAGTATTGCAGGAGTGGCTGATATCGAATACGGAGTTGGTGTAGCTTGGGGAGATTATGATAATGATGGTTTTTTAGATTTATTCTTAGCAAATATTTCGGCACCAGACAGACTGTATCATAATAATGGTAATAGTACTTTTACAGAAAATGCCGTAGTTGCCGGTGTAGATGGTGGTAATATTTCAAGCTTAGGTGCAGCTTGGGCGGATGTTAATAGCGATGGTTGGCTAGACTTGTATGTAACAGGTGGTGCTTTTTCATATCATCTTTATTGCAATAATCAAAACAAAACATTTCTAGATATTGCTGATAGGGCAGGGGTCAGGGGTTCGAATGAGACTGGAACTAATGTTGCCTGGGCCGACTTTGATAATGATGGATTTTTGGATTTATATGTAGCTGTTAGGGACGCTCCTAATTTGTTATATCATAACAATGGCAATGGTACATTTACAGATATCGCGTCTAAAGCGGGTGCTGATGATTCTGGATGGTCTAATGGTGTTGCCTGGGCGGATTTTGATAATGACGGTGATTTAGATTTATACGTAGGTAATGGCAAGGGAAGGGTAAATCGCCTTTTTCGAAATAATGGAAACATGACATTCAATGATATCGGTCCCGCCGCTGGAGTAGCTGATACATCTTGGGCAGCGGGTGTCGCTTGGGGTGATTATAATAATGATGGCTGGTTAGACCTATTTGTTGCGAATTATGGAACGGCAAATAAACTTTATCATAATAATGGAAACAGTAATTTTAGTGAAGTAGGAAGTTCCTTAGACATGGATGATCCAGGAATTGGAACTGGTTGCGCCTGGTTTGATTTTGATAATGATGGAAATCTAGATCTGTACGTAACGAATAGTTCTGGCCGATATAATCTCTGTTATAAAAATAATGGAGATGGTACTTTTACAGAATGTGCACATAATCTTGGTCTTGAAGATTATAGTAATAGTACTTGTGTAACCAGCGGTGATTTTGATAACGACGGAGATTTAGATCTGTATATATCAAATATGCGTCAAGAAAATAGTCTTTTTCGTAATGATAGCACCTTTAATAATTGGATAATCATTAAAACAGAAGGAGTCAAAAGCAATCGAGATGGAATCGGAGCTCGGCTAAAAGTTGTTACAGGAAATTTATCTCAAAGTCGAGAAGTTAGCGGAGGCTCGGGTTACCTATCTCAAAATTCTCTTCCTGTTGAGTTTGGTCTTGGAGAGGCAACGATAGTTGATAGTCTAATTATTCGTTGGCCTAGCGGCATCTGGCAAGTGCTTACATATATAAAACCTAATCAAATAATAACTATTAAAGAAGATACTACGATTACTTTTTTAGTGAGCATACCTGATACCTCAGCCGCCTCAGGGGATACTATCGATATACCAACTTTAGTCGATGATGTCACTGGAAGAGAAATTATCTCAGTTGGTCTTATAGTAGAGGCTGATACTTCCGTTTTAATTCCACTTAGTGCATTTACAACAGGTACAATTAGCGAGGGTTGGGGAACTCCTACCTGGAACATATCCAATGGGCAGATTACCATCGCAACGTCTGGTTCTACACCTTTAATAGGGAGTGGTCCCTTAGTTTACATCAGATACGTGGTAAATTCGCTCGCGTCCATTGGAGATACTACCTCAATCCACTTAGAAAAAGTTTTATTTAATGAAGGAGATCCACAGGCTACAACCAGGGACGGACTTTTCACTGTGGGCAAAAAATACAACATCAATGGTAATATCAGTTATTATTCCAACAGCTTGCCAGTAAAACATGCCTTGGTATCACTAATTGGAATCGTTAACTTAGAAGGTTCTACAGATGTTAATGGAAATTATGAATTTTACCAGATACCATTTGGTGATTACACATCAAAACCCAAAAAGGAAAATGATATCGATGAAGCAATATCACCTTATGATGCAGCCTTAATACTCCAGTATGTTGTAGGATTAATACATTTTACACCGTACCAGATGAAACCCAGCGATGTTTCAGGTGATGGGACAATTTCTGCTTTTGACGCTTCGCTTATTTTAAGATATTTTGTGGGACTTATTGATTCATTTTCAGTTATGCCCGATAAATCTCATTTTTGGACCTTTGTTCCAAAAAGTTTTCCCATCGATACGTCAAACTGGTCCATAGCACCAGATAGTCTGAGATATGAACCGCTAGATTCGGATACATTAAACCAGGATTTTGTCGGGATTATTTATGGTGATCCCAGTGGCAATTGGAATCCATCTAACCATTTGATATCTTCAGAGAAATTTACAACAAAATCTGTTAATTTGAGTCTTGGAGAAGTTACCTGGGTGAGAGATAATATGTTAAGTATTACCGTGGAAATTGACAAAGGAAATGATATTATTTCAGCAGGATTAACATTAGCGTATGATCCTGACTACTTAAAGGTTCTCAGTGTAATAAACTCTGAATTAACCTCAAATTATTCTTTCGCTCACAAAGTAGAAAAAAGTCATATTAAATTAGCTTTGGCCGGTACTGAATGTTTGAACAGCGGAGGAACTATTGCTAAAATTAACTTTGAGGTATTGAAGCCATCACCTCAATCAACTAAATCACTTTTTTCCATTAAAAACGCCATTTTCAATGATGGAGGGATAAAAGTTAATTTTCATCAGACTGGAATTACTTTATCAAAAGGAATTCCCCAAAAATTTGAATTAGTGCAAAACCATCCAAATCCGTTCAATATTCAAACAAGTATTAGATATCAAATTCCAGAGAAAAGCAATGTAATATTGAAAATTTTTAATATATCTGGTCAAGAAATCAGAACGTTAGCTGACGAGGAGAAAGAAGCAGGATTCTACAACCTCTTCTGGAATGGAGAAGATAATCATGGGAGAATAGTCGCTTCAGGAATTTATATCTATAAAATTCAAGCTGGAAATTTTACTCAGTTTAAGAAAATGATCATTTTAAAATAAGTTTCAGAATTGATTATGAGAGGGTGCCAGGCTGATACCTGGCACCTTTAAATATTAATTAAACGCAACCAGCTATAGCACAGAAAGGTCTTGCAGCATGAGAAAACGCCACACCGTTTGCAGCATTTTTTTTGTTATTTGCCTCTTTTTTATCTTATTAACCAATCCGATTAACGCCCAGGTTATCCCAACCGATGCATGGGTCTCTTGTTACAGCCGAAACACCATTTTCCAGGGTGGACCGGTTCCGGTCGGTGCAGTAGTCGAGGCGTTTGACCCGGATAGTGTGCTTTGTGGCTCATTCACTGTCACGACAGAAGGGGAGTATGGATTTTTATTTGTTTATCGTGATGATACGCTAACAATTGACGTGGATGAAGGCGCAGTGCCGGGTGACACCATTACCTTTAAAATTAATGGCTTCCCGGTAAAAGTTTTGGGACCAGAT
>JAFGPL010000096.1 GCA_016936215.1 Bacteroidales bacterium | reverse complement strand
CCCTTTTACGATCTTTATGGTCGCAAAGTAGGTAACGATTTCGAGCAACTCCCTGCAGGTATTTACATCAAAAACGGCAAAAAGTATGTAAAGCGTTAATAGTCATTCAATAACAATTTACTAGCCTCTCGTTTTAGCAAAGCAGAAACGAGAGGTTAGTTGTTTTTGTAGGTAACGAGATTAACCTCCTTGATCAGAATTTGCAATGCCAATTGATATATAGTTTTTAAATTAAAAAAGTAATCTTAATCCAAGTGAGATATTAAATCCAAAATCTAATCCTTCCTTTTCTCTATATTGATAAAAATCAAACATATCTACAAAAGTATATGTGCTGCGAGGATTAATTACATTATTAAAGGATACATATCTCATTTTTAGACCAAGTCCTCCATAAATATTCAAACCTATTTTTTTCTTAAGGTTAATAAACTCTCCATAATTAAAGTTTAATCCAAATTTTTCTCTCATGTAGTTTGTTTGATCATAACTTATTTCTCCTCCTTCTTTGGGATAGAAATATCGATTATGAAATACATCTTTGTGATTTATGTAAAATATTTCAGTTGAAATATATTTTGCATTTTTATCATTACTTTTTATGATCCTATATAATTCAGGTCTAACTTCCCATATCTGAAAGTTGTCTTCGAAGTGGCCAATACAATTTATAAATGAAATATTTCTATTACCATAACCTAAATTAACCCCAACCTTCCATTTTGAGCATATATTTCTTATGTATCCTACTTTGTATCTTGGGCTGAATGCATTTAAAGATGAAAATAAATCAAATGTCAGAAATGAATGTTGATTTATATCTGAATCGTCAATATTACCCAATTCTTGAGCTCTTGATAATTTGATTAGAGATATAAAAATCAATATAATGAAAATTTTGAGTAAGTTGCTCATAGTTAAATTAATGCATAACCCCTTTGTCTATTCTCTTTAACCGTAAATATAACCCTTCCAAGGCATATCTATCCGGCTAAACCCCAAATAATATAAGCACAACGATAAAACCAATAAAAATTCACTTGAAATTTTGAGCAGAAAAAGCTCTGAAATTGAACAATAGCATTTTAGTTTTAATTGCTGTTACACTTGATAATTAAGGGGTTGTTTCAGAGAACGTAACGCACAAAGTGCAAGTTCTTGTATTTTTGATATTTAAAACAAGGCCAATTTAATAAAATATTTTGATTTTGATTATTGTAAAACAAAAAAAATATTGAACAAAAAATGTTGTCGCTAAAAGTGCTTTAAATAAGTACTAAACGAGAGCTTCATTTGGTTGAACCCAACCACCACTCGTTTAGCGCAACGCAACGAGTGGTTCTGCACCAGTCGTCTTCGACGACATTACTGCTAGCATTAAGGAAGCGCACTGGCTAGCAAATTTCCTCCGGCAATTTATCAGCATATTGTACTTGTTTTCATCAAAACGAAATGATTTTATTTCAATATTGTTAAATTTGGGCGTTAAGTTGAATACAGTAAAATCTAATACAGTTTCCCCGTGTTGGGGATTATCTTTTTTGAAGAGGAAGGTTTTTATCCGGCTGAAAAGGTCACTTTTTACGGACAGTAAAAAGCCGATACCAACACCAAACTGTCGAAAATGAACATGACGGTTCATGGTACGGATGCCTCAATCCTGCAAGGAAACACCTTTTACGAAGACAAACACGCCCTGATCGGAAAGTGCGACTTTTTTATAAGGTTGGGGTAAAGCTGCCGGTATTTTTAGAGATATGTGTATGGTTTCTGAAGTTTTTATTTACACCCTTGAATGATACATCATTAAATAACATGGTTAAAAATGCTTAATGCATCATTTATCATTCATTATTGTGTTCATTATCTTATTTTAATTAGTTACATTTGTATGATATATCATTCATTAATATATAAAAAAGGTATCTATGACTGATTATTCATACAATAATTGGGTTTCAATGAGCGATAAAACGTTGGCTATGCACATAGGTGCATATATTAAACATCATCGCTTAGCGCAAAACAGATCGCAGGAAACATTGGCACATGCTGCTGGTATCAGCCGCTCTACCCTAAGCCTCCTCGAACGGGGCAAAACAGTAACTCTGGCAACTTTAATACAAGTATTAAGAGTGCTGGACCTGTTGCATATAATGGAAGCCTTTGTTGTTCCTAAAACCATTAGTCCTTTGGTTATGGCAAAAATAGAACAAGAAAAAAGACAGCGGGCAAGCGGTAAAAAAAAGAGCGAAACTGGTAAAAGCGATTGGTAATTATGAACACTGCATACGTTAAAATATGGGGTGAGTTGGTAGGTGCTGTTGCATGGGACCAATCACGTGGAATAGCGACCTTTGAGTACGATTCAAAATTCAAAAATAATAATTGGGATTTAGCACCCTTGCAAATACCAATATCGTCTGATAAAAGAATCTTTGAATTTCCGGCATTGCGCAAGAAAATCGATGTAGCTTCAGATACTTTTAAAGGATTGCCTGGTCTTTTAGCCGATATGTTACCCGACAAGTACGGTAATGAACTTATAAATTTATGGCTGGCTCAGCAAGGTCGTCCCGAAAACAGCATGAATCCGGTAGAAATGCTCTGTTTTATTGGCACGCGGGGTATGGGTGCACTGGAATTTGAACCAGTTATAATAAAAGAAAGTAAACGAACATTTCATGTTGAAATAGAAAGTTTAGTGGACATAGCACACAGAATGCTATCAAAAAAGGAGGCTTTTGCTACCAATTTACAGAAAGACGAAGAAAAGGCTGTATTGGACATATTACGCATTGGCACATCGGCTGGTGGAGCCCGCCCCAAAGCGGTAATTGCATACAATGAAAATACAGGCGAAGTAAAATCAGGTCAAACCAATGCACCAAAGGGTTTCGAACATTGGCTGATAAAATTAGATGGGGTAAGCGATATACAATTGGGGGCAAGCACAGGTTATGGTCGTGTTGAAATGGCTTATTACAATATGGCCAAAGATTGCGGCATTGAAATGATGCCATCCCGTCTGCTCGAAGAAAATGGCAGGGCACATTTTATGACCAAACGTTTCGACCGTGAAGGTGGTTCTGCCAAGCATCACATTCAAACTTTTTGCGCCATGAAGCATTTCGACTATAATGCTTTAACCAGTTATAGTTACGAACAACTGTTTCAAACCATGCGTGAGTTAAAAATGCCATACCCTGCTGCCGAGCAAATGTTCCGCCGAATGGTTTTCAATGTACTTGCCAGAAATTGTGACGATCATACCAAAAATTTCTCTTTCCGTCTCAAAAAAGGTGGTGTATGGGAATTGTCGCCTGCTTATGATATTTGCCATGCTTATCAACCGAAACACGCGTGGGTTAGCCAACATATATTGAGCATAAATGGAAAACGTTCCGATATCACAAAAGATGATTTGTTAATTATTGGTGAGTCAATTAGAAACAAAAAGGCATCAGAAATTATATCGGATATAAACGACAAGGTAAGTAATTGGAAAAAATACGCCAATAATGTAGATGTTACACCAAAACTGCGTGACGAAATTGCCAATACACTTATAAATCTAAAGTAATGCAATGCCTGGGAAAATAAACCATGCTATTCATTGCATTGGGTTTATTAAAATTAATGAAGAAGGTATAAGTATAATAACCTGAGTTCGATATTAAAATAGGGCTAGTTGGT
>JAFGPL010000095.1 GCA_016936215.1 Bacteroidales bacterium | reverse complement strand
TCGTGTTCACGCCGTCAGATAATGTAAAAAGCAGCCGGTCGGCTGCAAATTCTGTTGTGATTCCGGCGCGATTCGAACGCGCGACCCACAGCTTAGAAGGCTGTCCAAAAGCCTTTTTACGTGTTTTACCTTTCTTTAATTAATTTACTTTTCAACTGATATTCAATGAATAATGTTAATAAGTATTTTTATATACTTTGATACTTTTTGATATGTTTTGTACATTTACGTATCAAATTTTGTATCAAATTTTTTTGATACGTCAAATGGATACATTCATCATAAAAGGCATAACTGGCAGGGTTTTGCACGATACCAGGAGGGGGAAAAAATCTGGCCTGTATCCGGTAAAATATTGCATTACGCGTGCTGAAAAAAGAATGTATTATAAAACCGGGTATGATCTCTCAAAAGATGAATGGACGCTGATTAACAAAAAATACCCCCCCGAAGACTTGCGCCAGCCTAAGGAAATAATTGAAAATGGCTTGAAAATAATTGAAACAGCCATAACTGAGATACTTGAAAATGGCGAATATTCACATGAAAAATTAAACAGGAGGCTTCGGAATAAATCTGATTTTATTATTGATGCTTATAAAAACAGGATTGCAGAACTGACAAGGGACGGCCAGGTTGGGACAGCCAGTATCTATAACAGCGCAATGGTAAATTTAAAAGGGTATAATGAGCTTGTGCGTTTTAACGATATAACCCCGAAATGGCTTAAAGATTATGAAAATTACGCTCTGAAAAGCATTAGACCAGCAACAGTAAGCATTTACCTCCGAACCCTCCGGACAATCTTTAACATTGCCATACAGGATAAGGTAATTTTGAAAACATCATATCCGTTTTCACAGAACCGGCATGATAAAAAATTCAAAATACGGCAAGGTTCCGGGAGCAAGATTGCATTAACAATTGATCAACTTGCCGCAGTTGCAGAATATGAAACCCTATTTAAAGCCACACAACGAAGCAGGGACCTGTTCATGTTATCCTTTCACCTGGGAGGCATGAACCTGAAAGATATGTTATTGCTTAAGTGGAAAATGATTAAAAATAATGAGTTGATGTATGTACGCGAAAAGACAGCAAAGACAACCGAAAGAGAAATTAAAATTACGATACCGCTGACCGATGAGGCTTTAAAAATTATAGGAAAATGGGGCAATGCAGATAAATCCCCTGATGCACATATATTACCGTTCATGCCAGATGACCCAACCCCCGAAGATATTAGGCGCATAACACTGAATTATTTAAGGATAATCAATAAACACCTTGCCGATATTGGCAACAATCTTAAAATTGAAGGGCTTAGCAGTATGGTTGCCCGACATACGTACGCAACACTGGCGAAAAACGCGGGAGTATCCATATCATTTATCAAAGAAGTTTTGGGACATACGGACGTTCGGACAACGGAAGCATATCTTAAATCCTTTGAAGCCAGCCAACGGAGGGAGCAATTTACAGTTGCAGGCAATATGCTGCAAAAAAAGTTAAACGCAATACAAAAGAAAAATGGACAATGATCTTAATTACGGTTATTGGGTGAATGAGATTTACCAATTTCCCGAATTTATTGGTGAATTATCTGTTTATCAAATCGCCAAAATAAAGGCATACATCAAACGGAGGCAAATTGAAATTTATGCCGATATATGCAAAACTTATGAGGCCGATACCGATATGCTAAGAAAAATACCGGTGAATGAACGCCCTCCCCTGCTCCCGTTCAAAGATCGTAAACCACGTGAACTGGAGGTATTATCCAAAGTGTTAAATTTATTGGAGAAAGGGCACCATGATCAAAACACGGTTATTGATAAAAATTGCCTGATCGCGATACATAACCGATACCAGGACGTGTTAAAAGAAAAAAGGGATACCTGGATTGACAGATTCGTTTATCCGAATCCTGATAAAATCAATGGCATGGGACTTTCTGATAAAGCAACTGAAGGCAGTAGCAAACTTATTGTTATAGCAATTTTAGCAGCGATTCAGGAAATTAGCGGGAATACATTTGTGTTTAATGACTTTGTTTTGTCGCGCTTTGGAATTAAAGACTATCAAAAATTAAAAACCATGCACCAGGAAAAAATAACCTATAAAAAAACACTTCAAGATTGCCGAAACATAATAAAAACTATTGCCGGAATCTAAAATATGACACATTTTCAAAGGTAAGTTACCGTAAATTACCGTAAGTTTTTTAAACCAGCTGATTTGTAATTAGTTGGTTTTTTCTTTTTGCTGAAAAATTACCGCAAAATTACTTTAACAGAATGTATAATTGCATATTATAAATGCAAAAAACATGAATACAATCATTCAGCTCGACCGGGAGGAACTCCGGAGCGAATTCCGCACTTGCCTGCGTGAGCTTATAAACGAAATCAGGGAACTTCCCGCACAGCCGGAACCGCCAAAACGCATGACGGTTGAAGATACCGTACAATATTTTCGAGATAACGGGATCCCAATAACAAAAAGTAAGCTTTATAAAGATTCTATGCTGAAAACGATCCCCGTTGAAAAATTCGGCAAACGGCTTGTTTTTGACCGTAAGAAAATTGATGAGTGGATCGGGGAGCGAACTGTTGCTAAAAGTAAGGTTAATAATATTGCAACCGAGCGGCTCGCCCGTGAGGCAAACCGAAAAATTTAATCATTTAAAATCATAAGTTATGACTGAACAATATGTTAACGCATGGGCCTTGCAGAAAGCAGAGGCACTTTACAACTGGCTCCCAGGGGTCGCGAACAAAATTAATGAGTTGGCTAAAAAAAATGGACTGGCAAAAAACGATCCTGAAATCCTTACAGCTCGATTATCAAGTGGTAATGCAATGATCGAATCGTACAAAGATTTGATTGCCGAACAGCAGGAAAAATTTATTAAAAATTATCCGAATTTAAAAGTTGAACATACCGACACATACGATGTTGAGCAGGAAATAAGGGGCGTGCTCGACCCAATAAGATCAATGTTCACAGAAAGATTGTACCAAATTCGCGCAGTTGACCCATCCTTTAATATTGATTTTGCTTTGTTTGATTTTGAAAATGACGGCATATGCACGTTTGGGGAAAGGGGAAAAAAATTACTGGAGGTTCTTTTCACCTATAAATCTGTTTCAAAATTAGTGCAGTGCTCTGACGAGCTGATTAAAGTTTTGAATACGTGTGCGCAGGAAGCCCGGAAGCAAAAAATTCCATTCCGCGACCCGCTGGATCTGATCAAATCCCTGGTGTGGTTAGACGGTAATTCGCTGATTGTCAACCCAAAATTGTATAGTTTGAAAGTTAAATAACTGTTTTTCTGAACGTTATGCGCAAACATTGTCAATACTGGTTTTGCCTTCCGGCGAAGGTTGCTGAACACCTGCCAGAAATTGAGGAACTCATCAGGCCGACAATCAAAGGATTTTCACCCGACAATCTTAAAGAGGTTATTTCAATACTGTCCTGCCATATCCGGAAGGATGAAGCGGATACACCCTTGAAAATGAATTATCTTAAAATGTTGGTCCCGCAGGGTGATAGGTATTTAAAAGGGCTTATTGATCTGGGTATCATTGCACGTTCCGGACATTATATGCCTGGTAAATTTTCGTATAATTATACCTTTGATCCCGAATATTGGTCAAAATATGTTACGGCTCCCCTCAGGGATGCCAGGCTGAAAAGGCGAATTGAGAAGGCCCAGGATATCTTAAGAAAGGAAGCTGATCAATCAGTAAGGGGAAGGTCTGAACAGGTCCGGTATTTGAGGCAATTAACCGTTTCAGATAATTATTCGGAACTGACTGAATCAAATCCCGGCTTGTCTGAGGAGCAGTATAACCATATCATTGCAGCTGTAACCCGGATAAAAAACGGGGATATTCGATACCAAATTGACAACACAAGCGGAAGGTTCCATTCCAACATTACTAATATGGCTAAAGGACTTAGGCCGTATTTGCTGGTAAAGAATCAGCGCATGATAAATGTTGATGTTAAAAACTGTCAACCATACCTCAGCACAATAATTTTAACCAATCCCGGTAAAGTATCCTGGATGACTGAAAATACTGCCTTTGCTTTGTTGCTACAAACCTTGAAAGTATCACACAAGCAAGATGTTAAGCATTATATTTCTTTAGTCGTTTCGGGCCAGCTATATGAATACCTGAAAACCGAATTTTTAATTGAAGGACTGGAGTTGAATAGGGATGAAACGAAAAGGCAGGTATTGCGGATTCTGTTTGCCCGGAACCGGATGCCCAAAGATGGCATTAACAGAAAATGCAGGCAGATATTTAAGGACAGATTCCCAACGGTACACCGGATATTCTCAAAGGTCCGTGGACATGAGAAGGGGGATAAATTCCAAAACTTTAAACGGTTTGCAATATTGCTTCAAAGGATTGAAAG
>JAFGPL010000094.1 GCA_016936215.1 Bacteroidales bacterium | reverse complement strand
TATCGCTCAACATGACAAATCGTGTTAAAAAAAGACTTTTTACACAGCCTCATATTTATAGAATAATCTGATGGTGATAATTTGAGCACTGTAGGTGGCGTAATATTATTAAACCTTTTCATTTCAGAGGGTTTATAATTTGATCAATATTTTAGTCGGACAGTAGTGATATGAAAAGGAATTTCAGCTCAAAAATTGCTTAATCAGGTTTTTATTATCTTCAGAGAGCTTACCGTTTTTTGATTTTAGTTTAAGTGTCACCGTACCTGAAAGTTTCTCTTTCAGGACACGCTGCATCTGGCTGAACATACTGCCTGTTGCCAGCAAATACGTTGTAAAGAACCCTACCTTTTTGTCTTTGAGTTCCGGAAACTGTTTTGCATATTTTTTCCAGATATTATCCGGATGTTGTAAAAATAAAAACAAACCATTGGTCCAGCATCCAATAAGTACGATATCTGCCTGCTTTATATCGTCAGTATGAACATCGTATATAGAGATGATCCTCGAATCAAGGTTTGAGTTTTTAAGATACTTATCTATTTCATAGGCAAATTGCCTTGTGGTTCCTTTTTTGCTGTAATATATTACCAAAGCTTTCATATAATTATTTTTTTTTGATGTGTAAAAATAAGACAATACATTATTATAATCAAAGCAGCATAAATTACCGAAGAAATGAATTATTAACAACAATTTCCTGATTCCTTAAAACCAGCCATTAAGTTTTATGCTTTAAGAATCTCATATTCATCTGTTATTTAAACTATTGCACCTGGTATAAATATTTTTCCCGGAATTCTTTTACACTGTCGGTTAAAATTACTTCCTTTATTCTTTCAATATTTTTTTGTTTTAAAACCCTCATGATACAAAAACCAAAAACAATGAAATGCAGTGTTAATCATGTGGATTGCATTAAACCTTATTCATTTTAAAAAGTTTTATGATGAAATTAAATAATATTGCCTTTTTGCTGTTTATATCACTTGCAACTTCCTTGTACCAGAGTGTAAATGCTTCGGTTTTCAGCAGCAGCCCAATAGGTGTCAACCAGAAGTCCCGCATACTTTCAGCGCCGGAAGCTGTAAAGTATACATGGTATTTTAATCAGAAAAAACTTGATTTACAATCACGCGAAATTCCTTTTTTAGGATCCGGCGCTTATACATTAGAAACAGATGATTTAAAAGGAAATAAAAAAATATATTCCATCACCCTCGCTACCGATAACAACGGTAAAATATTCAGGATTTTTACCATTGGAGATTCTACTGTTCAGGATTATACCCCTGGCTATTATCCCCGTAAGGGATGGGGACAGGTGCTTCAGGCATTTTTTGACAGCACTGTTACAGTTATCAATAAAGGCGTAGGAGGTACCAGCGCAAAGAGTTTTTACAACTTTTTCTGGGCCCCTGTAAGAGATGTTCTGCAGCCCGGCGACTATGTATTTATTCAGTTTGGTATTAATGATGCAAATTCCGACACAGCGAGGCATACCGATCCGTTCACAACTTTTCAGGGTTATCTCACCCGTTTTATTGATGAAGCAAAGGCAAAAGGCGCCCAACCTGTATTGGTTGCCACACTCAGAAGAAATGCATGGAATGCTGACAATCCTCCCACATTATACCCTGCGTATCACGATTACCCGGTAGCAACCCGCCAGTTGGCGCAGAACCTGAATATTCCCCTTATTGACCTTGACCAGATGACGCGGCCGCTGATGGAATCCCTCGGCCCCGATTATACGGGCGATTTCATGTACATGCACCTTAAACCGGGTGAATATCCTAATTATCCCAATGGCGCTGCCGACGATGTACATTTTCAGGAAACGGGCGCCATTGAAATGGCCCGCCTGGTTGTGCAGGCAATATCAAACCTTGGTGCCGATACTGTTGTTAATAAACTCATTCCGCATATTAAACCGATGAGGGAAGTGTCTGCATCTTCCAATTTCCCCGATGGTGCAATCTTAACCCGCACCGCCAGCTATCCAAAAGGCATTACCGTAACCATGAAAGCCAAAGTCAACACAGGCTATGGTTTTGTTGAATGGCAGGACAGCCTTGGTAACCAGCTTACCACGAATAAGTTGTTTTCATTTACTATGGACACAGTGCCATTAAAATATAAGGCAATACTCGATGATAATCCCCAGAACCTTGACTGTACCGGTGAAAACAACGGCACTGCCTATATTGACGATTGCGGGGAATGTGTAGGAGGGACTACAGGGCGATTTCCCTGTGACACACTTCTTGTGGCAATTCAGGATACATTTAAAATAAAACCTGTTCATTCCGGTTTATGTATACAGCAAACAGCCACAATCAGCCAGCAGGCATGTTCTTCAGATAAATCACAATCGTGGGTTTTTATCAGGGAAGGGGAAGTATATAAGATTAAGAATGCCGTCTCGGGATTATACCTTAGTTCTGACCAGATCGCATCCGGCAGTTATTTAAATGTTAAATCAAACCCGGTATTATGGAGGATTGAGAAAATATCAGACAATATTTACCAGGTAATACCCTCCACAAACTCAGGTCTGGCCTGGGATGTTTATGGCGCTTCTGTACTTGCAGGAAAGCAGCTTTTGTTGTACACACGCAACAGCAACAATAATCAACGGTTCAGGCTTATTCTCGATGCACCGGTGGATTGCAACGGCGAAACACGTGGACTTGCAACCCTTGATTCCTGCGGAATTTGTTCCGGGGGATCTACAGGTATTACACCAATTACCGACCCTGACTTATGCCCAACCGGCTTACACGAAAAATACAGCCATAATACTTATGCTTTTTCTCCCAATCCTTTTATATCAGAGATTTCATTAAACCTGCAAAAAGAGTCTGATTGTCCATTTACCCTCGTACTGTTTAATATGCAAGGCAGTCAGGTTTTGAAGGTTCATAGCAGGGCCAATAATACATTGGTGTTTGGAAGCGAGTTAAAGCAGGGTTTGTATAGCGGAAAAATTATTCTCCAAAATGAGGTATCACTTTTTAAAATATTAAAAACCAACTAAGTGAAGATAACCAGGTATATTATTAGCCTGTTAGCTTTTAACTGCGCTTTAGTCTCAGCCCAGGACAGGATTACGGGCCATACTTTCGCCACACGTTCTGAAATAATTGCCCAGCATGGCATGGCAGCTACCAGCCAACCATTGGCAACACAGGTTGCTTTAGAAATTCTTAAAAAGGGAGGTACAGCCGTTGATGCTGCCATAGCAGCAAATGCTATGCTTGCACTTGTCGAACCCACGGGATGCGGCATCGGAGGAGACCTTTTTGCCATTGTATGGGATGCGAAAACACAAAAATTATACGGATTAAATGCAAGTGGCCGTTCACCCTCAAAACTAACCCTGGATTGGTTCAAACAAAATGGCTATAAAAATATTCCGCCATTCGGGCCTTTACCTGTCTCTGTCCCCGGCTGTGTTGACGGCTGGTTTGAATTACACAGCCGATTTGGCAAACTCGGTATGCAGCAAATACTCATGCCTGCAATCAGTTATGCCAATGAAGGGTTTCCTGTTTCCGAACTGATTGCTTACTATATGGAGAGAAATGCCAGGATACTGGAACAGTATCCGAATTTTAAAGAAACCTTTATGCCGGGAGGAAAAACCCCTGCCAAAGCAGAAATCTTCAGGAACCCTGATCTTGGCAAAACATTGAAGCTGATCTCCGAATACGGCCGCGATATATTTTATAAAGGTGAACTTGCAAAAACCATTGCAGACCATGTACAAAAAATGGGAGGTTTTTTAAGCCTGGAAGATATGGCTGCACACCGCTCTGAATGGGTGGAACCCGTCTCAGCAACATACCGCGGGTATGAAATATGGGAACTTCCGCCAAACGGACAGGGAATTGCAGCGCTGCAGATATTAAATATTCTTGAGGGATTTGATCTTCAATCTATGGGATTTGGTTCGGCAGAATATATTCATTGTTTTACCGAAGCTAAAAAACTTGCTTTTGAAGACCGCGCAAGATTTTATGCTGATCCTGCCTTTGCCACCGTACCAACAGAAATACTTATTTCGAAAGAATATGCAAATGAGCGAAGAAAACTGATTGACCCGGGAAAAGCTGCCAATATTTATCAACCGGGACTGGAGGAAGCCGGCAACACCATTTACCTTACCACAGCCGACCAATGGGGAAATATGGTGTCTCTCATTCAAAGCAATTACAGGGGCATGGGTTCTGGCATGGTACCGCCTGGCCTTGGTTTTGTTTTGCAGGACCGGGGCGAGCTTTTTTCTCTTGAAGAAGGTCATAACAATGTTTATCAGCCTGGCAAGAGGCCATTTCACACCATAATTCCTGCTTTTATTACCAAAAACGGTAAGCCATACATCAGTTTTGGGGTAATGGGGGGAGGAATGCAACCGCAGGGGCATGCGCAAATTGTTGTCAACCTCATTGATTTTGGCATGAACCTGCAGGAAGCAGGTGATGCGCCTCGTGTAATGCATAATGGTTCATCGGAACCAACAGGTGACAAAATGTCTGATGGCGGTATTTTATATATTGAATCGGGCATTTCTTATGATGCCATTCGTGAATTATTGAAGAAGGGCCACAAAATCGGATATGACCTTGGCGGATATGGTGGTTACCAGGCCATCATGTACGATGCAGTGAACAATGTTTACATCGGTGCTTCAGAATCGCGCAAGGATGGACAAGCTTCAGGGTATTGAATTAAATGATATTCCATTTTTCTGCAGGCAGCAATAAGCATACTTAGTGTCTGTCTTTAAAGTCCTCATACTTCGTTGCGCTCGTCCTCAAAAAGGTCATTTACATATGGTAAACTCCCTTTTTTCGGACTTCACGCGCCTCGTCTGCGAACTTTAAAGAACAGCCACACGACTTTATGGACAAACACTACTTAAGGTTTTTAGAATAAATCATTAAGCCTTTCGGCTATTTTGGTATTATCTGTGTTATTGTCCCTCATTTTAAGTACCTTTAAACATCAAAGTCAGGAAATGAAAAAAAACCATGTTGAATATAACCGGTGTTTTTACGCATCTGTCCTTTTCTTTATGGTTTTTATGACTGCCTGCATCCACCGCACCACCCCACAGGATGATTCATACAAATTGTTAAGGGAGAAAATGGTGATAGAGCAAATCGAAGCCCGCGGTATTACCGATGCAAAAGTTTTGACAGCCATGCGTAAGGTGGAGCGGCATCGTTTTGTTCCAGAAAACCTGGTGAAATTTGCCTATGAAGACCATCCTTTGCCAATCGGTTACGGCCAGACCATCTCACAACCGTACATCGTGGCATTTATGACCGAAACATTACAACCCGGGAAAAACGATAAGGTGCTTGAAATAGGCACAGGGTCTGGATACCAGGCAGCCATACTTGCCGAGATATGCGATTCTGTTTTCAGCATCGAAATCGTTGAAGAACTTGGCATTGCTTCCGAAAAGCTTCTTAAATCTTTGGGATACAGCAATGTTAAAGTTAAAGCAGGTGATGGTTATAACGGTTGGACAGAACACAGCCCTTTCGATGCCATTATTGTCACCTGTGCACCTACCCATGTTCCCGTCCCACTGGTTAAACAGTTAAAAGAGGGCGGAAAAATGATAGTCCCTGTCGGCGGAAGGGAAGTACAACAACTGGTACTTTTAAAAAAATCGAGGGGTAAACTCATTCAGCAATCGGTATTACCTGTCAGGTTTGTACCAATGGTAGACGAAAAACATCAGACTTACTGAACGAACGCAACAGCAGTCACCTTGTCAAAAAACCGTAATTGTCTGTTAAAAAGCTTTCCATCCCTGGGCTTTAAGGTCTACAAGCGATCCTGTCTGTGTAACAAGCCTTTTACCTTCACTTTCATCAACAATATGACCGATGATCGAAATTTCAGGTCTTTTGCCGATAATTTCAAAAGCCGATAAAGGAACGGTGAACAAGAGCTCATAATCTTCACCTCCGTTTAGCGCTGCTACAAGTCCATCAATATTAATCTCTTTTCCCATTTTTTCTGTTTCCGGGTCAATGGGAATTTTGGAAGCATACACCAGGCACCCTTTTTTTGAAGCCGTACAGATATGTAAAAGCTCAGATGAGAGGCCATCTGAAATATCAATCATCGAGGTAGGTTTGATATTCAGTTCCCTTAGCAACTGAACGATATCACCACGCGGCTCCGGTTTTAAATGCCTTTCTAAAATATAACCGTATTCATCCATCTCGGGTTGCTGCCCGGTAGACCCGAATATCTTTTTTTCACGCTCAAGCAGTTGTAATCCCATGTAGGCAGAGCCGAGGTTACCCGAAACACAAATCAGGTCATTAACCTTTGCCCCGTTTCTATAAACAATTTCGTCTTTAACAGCTTCTCCGATTGCTGTAATCGAAATGGTTAGCCCGGTTACAGAAGATGATGTATCACCCCCGACAAGGTCAACTCCGTATCTTTCACATGCAAGGTATATACCCTCGTAAAGTTCCGCGATCATTTGAGTTGTAAATTTCGCTGATAAAGCAATAGAAATAAGCATTTGCCGGGGTAAAGCATTCATGGCAAACAGGTCTGAGAAATTAATCACGGCAGCCTTGTAGCCAAGGTGCTTCAGGGGTGTGTAAACAAGATCGAAATGAATGCCCTCGGTTAGCAGGTCGGTCGTTACAACCACTTGTTTGTCAGGATAATCGAGCACAGCCGCATCGTCCCCCACTCCAACAAGCGAACCCGGGTTTTTTAATGTAATTTTTTCTGTCAGCATTTTTATAAGGCCAAATTCCCCAAGCTCTGACAAATTTGCGTGTTTATCATTTTCTGGTTTCATCCACTATGCTTCTGAATCTTTCTAAACCCTGGCAAATATCAGGAATTATTAAAATAGATTTTGTATATTTGCACTATTTATAATAATTCTAAATAAGAAGCTAATATATTGATTATCTTACAAAATTTTTAAACAAGATATGGATAATGACCAGAACAAAATATTGACAGAACTCACGGAAAATGATTATAAATATGGATTTGTTACTGATATTGAGACCGATTTTATACCCAAGGGTTTGAATGAAGAAGTCGTCAGGATGATTTCAGCCAAAAAGAATGAACCCGATTTTCTTCTCGAGTTCCGATTAAAATCTTTCAGGCACTGGCAAACTTTGAAAATGCCCACGTGGGCGCATCTTACGGTTCCCGAAATCAATTACCAGGACATAATATATTACGCGGCACCAAAACAAAGGCCGGCACTTTCAAGCCTTGACGAGGTAGACCCGGAGTTGTTAAAGACATTTGATAAACTGGGCATTCCGCTCGAAGAACAAAAGCTGCTCACTGGTGTTGCTGTAGATGCTGTAATGGACAGCGTATCAGTAAAAACCACTTTCAGGGAGACACTGGCAGAACTTGGCATTATTTTTTGTTCGTTCAGCGAAGCAGTGAGGGAACATCCCGACCTGGTAAAAAAGTATATGGGAACGGTGGTGCCTTATACCGATAATTATTTTGCTACACTTAATTCGGCTGTTTTCAGCGACGGTTCTTTTTGCTACATTCCGCGCGGGGTGCGTTGCCCAATGGAGCTGTCAACCTACTTCAGGATTAATGCTGCCAATACCGGTCAATTTGAACGCACTCTGATAGTAGCCGAAGAAGACAGCTACGTGAGTTACCTCGAAGGCTGTACAGCGCCTATGCGCGATGAAAACCAGCTGCATGCGGCTATTGTTGAGATCATTGTGCTTGAAAATGCTGAAGTAAAATACTCCACCGTACAGAACTGGTATCCCGGCGATAAAAACGGAAAAGGCGGAATTTACAATTTTGTTACAAAAAGGGGACTCTGCAAGGGCGACAATTCAAAAATATCATGGACACAGGTTGAAACCGGCTCTGCCATTACATGGAAATACCCTAGTTGTATCCTTAAAGGCAACAATTCAACAGGTGAATTCTATTCGGTGGCAGTCACCAATAATCATCAGCAGGCCGATACCGGCACAAAGATGATCCACATAGGCAGAAATACAAAAAGTACCATCATATCTAAAGGAATATCAGCCGGTAAAAGTAACAACAGTTATCGCGGTTTGGTGAAGATTGCGAAAAATGCCGAAAATTCAAGAAATTTCTCGCAGTGCGACTCGCTGCTGCTTGGAGATAAATGCGGGGCACATACATTTCCTTACCTTGAGGTAGAAAACGACACGGCGATTATTGAGCATGAAGCCACCACTTCAAAAATAGGTGAGGACCAGATATTTTACTGCAACCAGCGGGGAATTGATACCGAGGCTGCAATCGGCCTTATTGTTAACGGGTACGCGCGCGAAGTTTTAAATAAACTCCCGATGGAATTTGCTGTTGAAGCTCAAAAGCTTCTGCAGATAAGCCTTGAGGGAAGTGTTGGATAGTCTTAAAAATAAAATTTATGTTGAAAATTGAGAATTTAAAAGTAGCAATAGACGGGAAAGAGATACTTAAGGGCATCAACCTTACAGTTAAAGCCGGCGAAGTACACGCCATCATGGGACCCAATGGTTCGGGGAAAAGTACGCTTGCATCGGTGCTGGCAGGTAAAGAAGAATTTGAGGTCACAGAAGGCTCGGTTACTTATCTTGGTGAAGATTTACTCGAAATGAGCCCCGAAGAAAGAGCCCACAAGGGAATATTCCTGGGTTTTCAATATCCTGTTGAGATACCAGGTGTTACCATGGTGAATTTTCTAAAAACTGCAATAAACGAAAAGAGAAAATATCATAACACAGAACCTATTTCAGCCAATGATTTTCTGAAAATGATGCGCGATAAAAAAGAACTGGTCGGACTGCACTCCAATCTTACCAACCGTTCGGTAAACGAAGGTTTTTCAGGTGGTGAGAAAAAGAAAAACGAAATATTTCAAATGGCCATGCTCGAACCTGTTTTGTCAATTCTTGACGAAACCGATTCCGGCCTTGATATTGATGCGCTCAAAGTGGTTGCCAACGGTGTAAACAAACTAAGGACAAAAGAAAATGCAACCATAGTTATCACGCATTACCAGCGTCTTTTAGATTATATTATACCCGATTATGTGCATGTATTATATAAAGGAACAATTGTAAAGTCAAGCGGTAAAGAACTGGCCCTCGAGCTCGAGGAAAAAGGATACGACTGGCTGAATGAAGTAACTGAATAAGCAATAATTTATGGCTGACAACAATCAAATAGAATTAATCAAACAGGACATCATACGCCTATACCAGCAGAATATTTCCCAGATTGACGCCAATGTAGGTGAACCGATAAAACTGGCCCGTGGCAAGGCGCTTTCTGATTTTAACCGTATGGGCATTCCCACCCGAAAAGTGGAAGCATACCGTTATACCGATATTCTTCCTGTTTTTGCCGATACCTATGAATCTGAATTCACCGCCAACCATTACAGTGTAAGGCTTGAAGAGATATTCAAATGCGAAATACCTGAGCTTGACACCCATGTTATCCTCGTGCTCAACGGGTTTTATTATCATAACAATCAGCCTTCAAATCTGCCCGAAGGAGTAATCATATGTAGCCTTGCCCAGGCATCGGTATCATATCCCGACATTTTTAACAAACATTATGGAAAATATGCCGTTACCGGTGAAGACAGCCTTGTGGCACTAAATACCTTTTTTGCACAAGACGGGGTTTTTATCTATGTACCTGAAAATATTAAACTTGATAAGCCAATACAAATCATTAACCTTGGTTATTCGTTCAATAACCTGCGAATAACCCGCAGAAACCTTGTTGTAACAGAAAAAAATGCCGATGTGCACCTTATTGTATGCGATCATACCTTAAGTAAAAGGAAATTTTTTACCAACGCGCTAACAGAAATTTATGCCGCCGAAAACTCCAGGGTTGAATATAATTTGATCCAGAACGAAAACAACTTTTCATCCCAGATCTCAAATTCCTTTATTCATCAGGAATCACAAAGCAGGGTTATTACAAATATTATTTCGCTGCATGGTGGATTTATAAGAAATAATACCTTTGTAAATATTAATGGCGAGCATGCTGAAAATTATACATACGGACTGTTTATTGCCGATACAAAACAGCATGTGGCAAATTACACCATGATAAACCATGCAAAACCATATTGTACCAGTACCCAGTTGTTTAAAGGTATATTAAACGAAAATGCATCTGGTGCTTTTAATGGTAAAATTTATGTAGCTCAAGATGCACAAAAAACCATGGCATACCAGAAGAATAATAATATTCTGCTTGCACCTTCAGCAAAAATGAACAGCAAACCACAGCTTGAAATCTATGCCGACGATGTAAAATGCAGTCATGGCGCTACAGTTGGACAACTTGATAATGAAGCACTCTTTTATTTGCGCAGCAGGGGTATCAGTGAAAAAGAAGCCCGTCATTTGCTAATGTATGCTTTTGCCAACGACATCATCAGCAACATTAGCACCATGCACCTGAGAGAAAGAGTGATAGACCTGATTGACAAAAGATTAAGGGGCAGGCTTTCAAGGTGCAATGAGTGCGAAATACATTGCGGTTAATGATATAAATATATACCACTGTGAGTTACGATATTAATAAAGTAAGGAACGATTTTCCCATTCTCAGTCAAAAAGTCTATAACAAACCCCTGATTTACCTCGACAACGGTGCCACTACACAGAAACCTGCTAAAGTCATTGAAAAAATTACCGAATTTCATTCAGTAAAAAACAGCAGCATCCATCGTGGCATACATTTTCTCAGCGAGCATGCAACAGAGGAATACGAAAAGGCAAGACAAAAGGTACAGCAGTTTATTGGTGCAAAAAACACTCATGAAATAATTTTTACAAGCGGTACCACAGGATCAATCAATACGGTTGCCTTCTCGTTTGGCGAGAGGTACATTCAACAGGGCGATGAGTTAATTATTTCAACCATGGAACACCATGCCAACATCGTTCCCTGGCAAATGCTATGCGATAGAAAAGGTGCGGTTCTTAAAATAATACCGATTACAGATGACGGGGATTTGATTTTTGAGGAATATGAAAAACTCATCAACGAAAAAACAAAGCTTATCTCGGTCACCCATATATCAAATGTACTTGGCACTTTAAACCCTATTGAGAAAATTATTGAAACAGCCCACAAGCATAATGTACCTGTGCTTATAGATGCTGCCCAGTCTGTTCAGCATGTACCGATAGATGTGGTTAAGCTTGATTGTGATTTTCTTGTATTTTCAGGTCATAAAGCTTATGGTCCGACAGGGATAGGCGTTCTTTACGGCAAAGAAAAATGGCTTGATGCGCTGCCTCCTTATCAGGGCGGAGGCGATATGGTAGAAAATGTTACCTTTGAAAAAACCACCTATCAGCCCCTGCCGCTAAAATTCGAAGCCGGTACCACCAACTATATCGGTGCGATAGGATTGGCTGCTGCACTCGATTATCTTACAGAAACCGGGCTGTCTGATATTGCACGTTATGAGCACGAACTGCTGGATTATACCACAAAGAGCCTGTTAGAAACGGGATATGTAAAGATCTACGGAAACTCAAAAAATAAATCATCTATTGTTTCATTTCTTATAGATAATATCCACCCCTCCGATACAGGCATGGTGATTGATAAACTCGGTGTGGCTGTGCGAACCGGTACACATTGCGCCCAGCCATTAATGCACCGGTTTGGTATTGATGGCACCGTTAGGGCATCAATAGCTATGTATAACACCCGTGAAGAAATAGACATGCTTTGTGCAGCAGTAAAAAAGGTAAAAGAAATGTTCGGATAATTTTTATAATTTCGAACTTGTTTACTTAATAATTGTTACAATTGTGAAGACTATAAAAGAAATCCAGGAAGAGATTATTGAAGAATTTGCTGTATATGACGACTGGATGGATAAATACAACTATCTGATTGAGTTAAGCAGGGATTTACCTTTGATAAACACCAGGTACAAGACCAGTGATTATATCATCAACGGTTGCCAGTCAAAGGTATGGCTCAATGCAGAATATAATGATGGTATTATAAAATACAGTGCCGACAGCGATGCCATTATCACCAAGGGTATAATCGCCCTTTTGATCAGGGTGCTGTCAAACCGTACACCACAAGAAATTATTGATGCTGAGCTGTTTTTTATTGATGCAATTGGTTTGCGGCAAAACCTTTCGCCAACACGATCTAACGGTCTGCTGGCAATGCTCAAACAGATGAAGCTTTATGCTATTGCCTGGCAGGCAAAATCCAAAGCTGGCTAAGGGAGGGACATATTATGGAAAAAAATCTACTGCATACAGAAACAGAAATCGTACAGGTGCTAAGGGAAATATACGACCCTGAAATACCTGTAAACATTTACGATTTAGGGCTAATTTATGATATTGAAATAGACGATCATGCAAAAGCCACCATCACCATGACGCTTACCGCGCCGAACTGTCCGGTTGCCGACAGCCTTGTTGCCGAAGTTAAAGAAAAAGTTGAAACGGTTGATGGCATCAGCATTGCGGAGGTAAACCTGGTCTTTGACCCGCCCTGGGACCCGAACATGCTTTCTGAAGAAGCAAAATTTGAACTGGGGATGCTTTAATATCCAACACTTCAGTGATTAAGATACAGATTAACTATTTCACTCCTTTTCTTGTAAGAAATCCGGCAGATATAGATTCCCCCGGTTAGAGGCCTGTTCAGATTATCACAGCCATTCCAGTTAAACTTGTTATACCCGGGTTTTAATCCTGTCTGTTTTACATTCCTGATCAACCGGCCTGAAATATCGAAAACGGATATATTTATATCTGATGGTTCATTCACGTAAAAAACCACACAAGAGCCATCACCCGCCGGGTTAGGATAAACATAAGCCTTGTTTTCCTGTTGATCTGTATTATGTGATGAATGGACTCCCGATGCAGATGCCCCGGAATATTCAACGGTGAGTACCCACGATGGAGTGTTCCCTGTGTTAATAGTATATAATGAGTCAAGGGTGCCGTTCCCTTCATTTATTTTGTAACAGGCCAGGTTGTTTGAAGTTTCGCCGGCAGTATAAAGGAAATTTCCCGAAGGGTCAATATCGAATTCCCTGGGTGTTGCAACAGTGGGATAGTAATCAATTATTGACAGTGCCCCGGTAACTTCATCCACCCGGTATGCGGCAATGCTTTCGTGCCCCCTGTTGCTGGCATAAAGAAATTTATTTCCGGGGGTAAGGTGAATATCGGCACACTTACTGGCAGAAGCAAATGATGGGGGCAGCGTGGAAACAGTCTGAAATTCCTGCAGTAACCCGGTAGAATTATCAATATGATAAGCAGATACGCTGTTACCGGTTTCGTTTACAAAATATACAATGTTTTTGGTGCCATGAAAAACAAAATGCCTCGGACCGGTTCCCGCAACAGGCAATACCTCTGCGGGAATGAGTGCTGTAAAAGACCCTGATAGAGAATCGAAGGAAAACTGTTCTATTTTATTCCCCGTCATTACCGAAATGTACAAAAAACGGTTTGAATTATCGGTAAGGATGGCGTGGGGATTGGCGCCTGTTGTTATTGATTTTACAGCCTGTGAACTGAGCCGGCCAGTTGTTTCAACCGGATAAACCGCTGCTTTGCTGGCCCCGAAATAGGTGGTGAGGAGATAATTGCCTTTTCGGTCGGTGGCAATATATACGGGGTTGTCAACTACGCTTATTTCATTTAAAAAACCAAGCATGCCGGTAACACTGTCAATTGAAAAGGCAGAGACTGCCTTATCGTTTCGCCTCGCTATGTAAAGAAATTTTTTTGAAGGGTGCAGTGCAAGTGATGCTGGTCCTCCGCTTACCGGCTGGTCATAAATATTGTTCAGTTGTCCATCTGACGGATTGATTTCATATACAGAAACTTTATTGTCCCCTTTCAGCGAAATATATAAGAAGCTTTTAGCCTCTTGTTGTGCTATACACTTTAAAGAAAACAGGCAGATAAAGATATTAACGGCAAAAAAATTGAATAGTCGTATCGGGTGCATGGCAATAATGAAATGAAAATATAAAACAGGCCTTAAGTGGATTAAAAATATTACCCGGACAATAGCAATCATCCGGGTAACATTATCTTCATAACTGGTCTAACGTATTTACAACCTCAGTTTTTTCCACTCCTCTTTCATACGGTTGAGGTCGGTAATCCAGTCTTCGATATCGTTTTCATGCTCCAGTTCTTCGTTCAGAATCTGTACGGCCATTTGGTGCGTAGCATGGTCCTTTCCGCTGGTAAAATCGGCAATCTCCTGGTAACGCTGAATGGCGCACCTTTCCCCTTTCAGGTTCTGCTCAAGGATCACTTCGATGTAAGGGTCTGAAGGCTCATCGTATGCACAGTGGGCATGTTTGGTCCAATCTGCAGGATTGATAACCGGGGTACCGCCAAGCTGAATAATCCTTTCCACAACCATCACTGCATGGTTGAGTTCCTGGTCGGCATGCACAAGCAGTTCGGGCTCTACCTCGCTCCTCATCGGCCCTTCCATCATCCGTGCGCCAATCCAGTATTGGTAATACGCCAGCCACTCTTCCGAAAGTGCGGCATTTAACATTTTCAACAGTTTTTCCACATCTACCGATGCAACTTTAATTGCTTCATTTCCCATATTATAGAATTTTAGTTAATGATTCGTGTTAAAAGGAATAAATATAGAGAATATACCGAAGCAAATCAAAGAATATATGTCATAAAAAATTTATTAATTTGATTGCGGTTTATGAATTGTGAAATTCTATTTACTCCTTTTCCTCTTAATAATGATATTGAACAGCGAAATAAAAAGATACCTGATGTCAGTCAATAATGGATGCTTTTCGTAAAGCGTTAAATATTTCAGCTCCGATTCCATAATTTCTTCAAATGTCTCGGGCATATCAACATAAAACGGAGGGATCAGTCCGGGTTTATATTTGATGCGTCTTTTCTTTAATTCATCCGAATACAAACTGAAGTATTGTTTACTTATCGGCCTTACACCCACAAGCTTAAGGTCTCCTTTAAAGAGGTTCAGGAGCATGGGCAGTTCGTCTATCCAGAATTTTCTGAAAATCTTACCTAAGGTCGAAATCCTGAAATCGTCTTTGAACTTTCCACCGTTTTGCAAACCATGTTTTTTGTAAATATAGTCCTGTAAATACTCGGCGTAAGGGTGCATGGTGCGCAATTTGTAAACTTTAATTGTTTTGCCGCCTTTGCCCACCCGTTCGAGCGCGATAAAAGGCCCATAACTCGGATTGGAAGGGTAAAAGGGCTTTTTTGTTTTGATGGCAACAAAATACAGGTAGTTATTGACCTCCTTTTCATCAAGCACCTCAAAACCGCATGAATAGAGCCTGCCAAATGTTTCGGCTTTTGAAAGAATCCTGTTGAAACCGCGGGTAATCAGGAAATAAAACTTTTTTGTAATAATGAATTTGGGGGCTATCCTTTTAAAAATAAAATCAATGGAATAGAATATGTAATTAATGACCGGGGGGTACTTTTTCAGCAACCTTTTCTTGCGTTCGTCTTTGGTCTCTACCAGGCCTATATAAAGTCCACCATCGGGCAATTTCTCGTTGGCGGCTTCAAAAAATTTATTGATACGCCTTATATCGTTTGTTTTTCTTATGTTGATGATACAATCGAATTTCGGGGCCAATTGGGTGTGAATATTGAAATCGGATGATGTGTTAAGTATTAGCGTGTTAGCAGTATCAAGGGCGGCATAATAAAAAATAAACTGATAGGCTTCCTTTCCTATTTCATGCAAAAGTGTAAACTCCCGGTATTCAATTTGCTTTTTTGTCAGGAGATTGGTGAGTTGTACCTGTTTCGATTGCTGCGGGAATTCGGCTTTTCTTTTTGTCCTTATTTCTGTTTCAGGTTCTGTTATAGCAAATTTTAACCAAAAGTAAAAATAGGCATACACGACTTCCGCAAATGTTGCAAGAAAGAATACGGTGACCAGCACTTTCCAAGAAGGCCTGACGATACGCAAAGAAAAAAGCAGGATATAAAATACAGTAAATGCCAATATGTTACTAAATACTATGCGGTTAAAAACCCGGCCAAAACGACCGCCCGATCTTACCTTGTATTTTCTGAAAAGAAATGAAAATAAAAGCCAGAGAAAACAAAGCAGGGTGACTATCTTCAGGTTTTGGGGTGTAATAAGTTTATAACCCTGAAACATTTTAAATGACAAGGCACTTAAAATAATCAGCAGCAAAAAATTAAACAGCAGCAGTTTAAAAATTGAGAATTTCACAACTCTGGTATATTAATACTGTAAGTTATTAAATTCTCACCTGAAATGGAATGACAGGCCTGAATAATTTTAGTATAAAGGCAAGAATATGCCGGAAAGATTAAATATTTGAAAAAAATGGCAGTTAGGGTCATGTTTAGTGGAATGAGGTGTTATGAAAAGTAATTCTGTTAGAAATTTTAGAAATCGGGACAGGGGATCATTTTAGGTTTTCTTTTAAACTTTTTGGTTTTAAAATAATATGACATGGATACCTCGTGTGATCCACCTGTGCTGGTGATTAGCTTCGACATGGTAAAATCATAACTGTAACCGATGCTTAAATGTCTAAGCTTGTATCCTGCCAGAATTGTAAAGGCATCGCGGTTAAAAACTTCTTTATAAAGCGGGATGCCCCTGTACCAGAAACCCAGCACAATGGGGCTTCTGTGCCAGTATACCCCTATATCAAGCTGCCTGAATTGTTTCTGTGCCTTGAAGAGATAGGCAATCTGGAAAGATGTGGGTATTGGCCTGAGCAGGCTCTCGTTTTTTATCATTTTAGTGCCCCCGTAGAATGAAAATTTTAATGGTACAAGCGCGGGGTTTTCATCGTCCTCCTCATAATAGTAAAATGACTGGTTTGGTTGCAATATATGGTCAATGGTAAAGCCAAACCAGAAAATATCCGAGTACCCTAATACCGACGCCGAGAAATCTATGTCGCCAATATTATCCATTGGGTTAAGTTCTGAAGTAGATGAAGAATTACCCGTGACTGAAATCTGGTCGCTCCATAACAGACTGTTGAAATTAATGCCCCTTTCGGTATATAAAAAACCCATACCAGGCCTGATATGCCAAGAGTTGGTAATTTTAAAATCGAAAGAGTAACTAAGGCCTATGTTTGTCAGCCGGAGTTTTCCCGAACCTGCTTCATCCTGCATTACAATAAGCCCGAGGCCGCTTCGGAATTTTTCAAAATACTTGTCGAAAGAAACGGCATAGGTAACAAATCCATTGGGAATTTCAGGCCACTGGTTGCGGTAATTCATTGACAAACGGTTGTTCTCGGTAAGTCCTGTGAATGAGGGCGCCAGGTAGAGATAATTCGAATAAAACTGCGAAAACTGCGGGTCCTGGCTGTAAACCTGGCTGATATAGAAAATGGATAATATGATAATATACTTTTTCAACAGCTAATCTTTAAGTATTAATGAAGTAATGTAACATCCCCGACTTCGGTAAAACTTTGCCCATTGGTGTAATTACCGGTTACTTTCCAGACGTAAACGTCCTGTTTGGCCAGCTTGCCGTCAACATAACCATCCCAGCCAATATCCCTGTGATCGCTTTCGAATATTTTTTCTCCCCAGCGGTTATATATAATCAGGTGATAATCATCCACCTGGTCCATCACAGCCGGTTTGAATACCCTGTTCTCTGCAATAGGAGAGGCCGGGCGGAAAGCATTCGGGAAAATCAGTTTGCCACTTGGTTTTACCAGCACTGAATTTTCCATCACATAAAGGTCGAAACAGTTATTTTCGGTCCATACGCTCAGGGTCACCGTATATGTTCCTTCTTCGGTATACATATGTTTCGGACTGTATTCGCTCGAAGTTGAACCGTCGCCAAAATCCCACAGATAAATACTTCCGTTATCGGAATGGTTAAAGAAATGAACCTCCTGATCGTTAACATATACATAACGGGGGGCAAGTTCAAAAAATGCCTTTGGCAAAATCCATACATCGTTGGTAGTACTGTATGTATCGGTACCTCCCTCACCGGTAGCAGTAAGTTTTATTTTAAAATAGCCCGGCTCGTAATAGGTATATTCCGGATTTGGTTTATTCGAAATTGCCCCATCGCCAAACTCCCAGAGAAATGAGGTTGAGTATGAAGAGGTGTTCTCAAACTGGATGGTTAATGGCACGCAGCCCGGCTGCACAGGCTTGAATTGTGCCACTGGCGGATGGGGCAAAATTTCGATGTCAACGGAAACACTATCTGAACAGTGTTCACCTCTCACCACAAGCGAGATAGTATATTCGTCAACACCCGGGTAATTATGGGATACAGGATCTTTTTCAAGCGACATGGTTTTATCCCCGAAATGCCATTTATAATCCCACTTTCTGTCTTCGGTAGTGTTGGTTATAAAAACCGTTCTTTCAGGATACATCTGCGACAGCGGGGTGGCAATAAAAGAAGCTTCGGGTGATGGATAAACCGTGAGGTCAACAAAAGATGTGTCGTAACAATTAAAAAATGAAGTTGTTACAAGAGTAATCTTATATGTGGTATCATGATCGGTTTCATTAATAAATGTGTGCAATGTATTGTATCCCCCGGTTTCGCGGTTACCGTCACCGTAATCCCAGTCATAGCTGTATCCTCCGGGAGTGGCGCTCAGGACCGTCCTTGCCGGGTGGCATGCCATTTGCGGGTTTACCGTAATTTCGGAAGGTGGGTTGGGATATACCGTTACATATTCATTGGAAGTATGCTCACAGCCATTTTCACTGGTGGCAGTAAGCCTTACATTATAATACTCAATTGAAGAGGTGTTGTTTGCAAAAAGGTGAGATGTATGCTCATCTGTCGAGGAGCCGCCATCGCCAAAATCCCATTGATAGGACACAGCCCCTTCGGAAGCGTTGAAAAAATTGAATGAAACCGGGCTGCACTGAGGTGTTGCGTCGGTAGTGAAATAAGATTTCGGAATATCGTTAAAGATAACCACCGAATCAGCCGATTTGCATCCATTGTTATCTGTCGCAGTTATCCTGAGGTTGTAAAATCCTTTGATGATATAATTGAATACCGGGTTTTGGATGTTCTTATCCGAAAGAGGAACTGTCTGACCTGCCCATTCAAAGCTGGTATAAACCCCTGAACCTCCCGTAACTATAGTATTTATTGGCAGGTCATCCCCCGCGCAAACTACCGTATCTGATTTATCTATCACTACATACGGATTAGGGTGTACGATAAACATGATACTGTCTGATATCCTGTTCAGGTTGATATCCATTACCTCAAGATAAAGCCTGTAAATTCCCGGTACGTCGCTGGTGAAAACAGGATTCGAAATGTTGGTTGCGGAAAGAAATTCAGTGGCGCCTGTCCATTCAAATGAATACGAAGGAGTACCCCCCGAAGGTACAGCGGCTATCTGTATATTATCCCCGGCACATACATTGCTGTTGGTAATATTCAGGTTGATAAACATTATATCCTCCCTTACCTGGATTGGTTTATACGAAACCGGTCCCGGACAACCTATGCTGTTGGTTTCAAACACCGAAATGTTGTACAACCCAAGGTTTGGAAATTCAAGTATTACGAAGTTCTGGTTTTCCAGCAGCAGGTTGATCCCGGGAGGAATTGTCCAGGTGTATGAAGAACCCGGGTTGTAATTTACCGAGTAAATAACATTGGTCTGCCCCTGTCCAACCTGCCCAACCCCCTGTATAGGATTTAGCGGAGGCGTTGGCAGGATGACCGCCATTACTTCCGACCTGCTGCTTTCGCAATGTGTAATATCATTATAGCTTGATACATAATATTTCCGGGTATTGGTGATATATCCGGTTTCGAAATTGTTTGCCTGGGCAAGAAGTGTTCCCCCGGTGATACTATCGTACCAGCGGATTGTGTTGCCATCGGCTCCCGGTATAGCATTCAGGGTAAGTGTGTCGGGCCCGCAATTTTGAACATCTGTAACTGTGGGAAACCCTGGTATCGGGTGGATGATGGCCCGTACTTCCTTTCTACCGCTCTCACAACCGGTGGTGCTGTTGAAACCGGTTACCCAGTATGATTTCGTAGAAGTAAGAAAATTTGTAGTTATAGCGGTGATTGTATCAAGAATGGCCCCTCCTGTGCTTTGTTCATACCATCTAACCTGTGTGGTATTGTTTCCGGGTATTGCATCCAGGATGACTTCTCCTTCACCACACCTGGCTTTGTCGGCAGCATCAGGTATATCGGGTATAGCATGAATGGTCACCTCAACTGCCGTCCTTTCTCCTTCACATCCAGTCATTTCGTTGAATGAAGCTACCCAATAAATGGTGGTACTGTCAATAATTCCGGTATTAAAGTCTTTTGAAGTGCTTAAAAGGTTGCCACCTGTCTGTGCATCATACCAGCGGTTTGTTGTACCGTCTGCACCTATTGATGCCACAAGGCTGAATGAAGCCGGACCGCAATTCGATAAACCGGGTGAAACCGCATTTCCGGGGATTGGATGTATGGTAACATCCACCCGTCTTCTTGGACTCTCGCATTGTGCCACAGCATCGTATGTTGATACCCAGTAAGTCTCATCGGCATTTAATACCGGAGTGATATAGTTTAATGATGAAGTAAGAAGACTCCCCCCTGATGAAGCATCATACCACCTGTTTTCTGTTCCGCCCGAACCTAATGAAGAAGTAAGGGTAACTGTTCCCGGTCCGCAGTTCTCTTCATTTGATGCAAGGGGTACACCCGGTTGCGGTTTGTAAAAAATAGCAACTGTATCGAATGAAGGAGGACATGAACCGCTTGAAATCTTATATTCAAAGTAATACAATCCTTCATTTCCTGCGCTGATCCGGGCTAAAACCGATGGTGAATTTTGATTTGGCAGAAAAGCAACATCTCCCGGTCCGCTGACCTTCGACCAGGTTACCTGTCCGATACCCGGATTGTTACCGGCAAGGATGGCCGACACCCCGCAAACAGTATCATCATCGCCGGCATTGGCAGGTGGTACAGGTTTACCAAAATCTATAATAATAGTATCAGAAGTTATGCAACTTGCATTGGTTATGGTCCATGCAAACCGGTATAAACCTTCATTGCCCGGAAGTATCTGCACCGCGGCATTGTGATCTCCCATGCCGGGGATAAAGGTAGGATTGGTGGTGACAGGTTTCTGAACAACACTCCATGTCCCGGTTCCAACACTTGGGGGATTAGCACCCAGTGGCGAAGAGGTGGAGTTGCATAAAAACTGGTCCATTCCTGCATTTGCTGCCGCGGGCATCTCATCGCGGATAATTGTGAGCTGGTCAGATGAACCACTGCAGATGCCAAACCGGCTTGATATTGTCCATTGGAAACTGTTTGACCCGTAAGAAAGGTTTGTGACTGTAGAATTAAATAATGAAGGATCGGAAATAGTTGATCCGCCCGAAAGGTTAGTCCACAAGCCTGAACCACCATCTGTCGGTTCATTGCCGGTGAGTTCAAATGAACCGGCATCACAAATTCTCAGATCGGGACCTGCATTTGCCGGTTCGGGGGTTACATCCCTCAGAATACTTATGGTATCACGGGTGGTAACACATGAGCTGAACCTGCTCTCTATTGTCCAAACAAGAATATTCTCCCCTCCTGAAATATTTGATATGGCGGCATGTGCATTGTGAACATCAGAAAAATCGGCGCTGCCGTTAACAATGCTCCATGTGCCTGTACCATTATTGGTCGCGTTATTACCATCAAGCATGGCAGATGAGTTGTCACAAAAACTCTGATCAGGCCCTGCATTGGCAGGCGCTGGTTGAAGGTCGGAATAGACGATTACTTCATCTACCGATATACAAGGCCCGTTGCTTAAAGACCACCGGAAAAGATTAGGGCCAAGATCAAGATTACTTACAAAGGTCGCAGGATTAGTGGGGTCTGCAATTATTGCGCCACCAGTGGTCGTCCATATTCCGCTGCCAATGATGGGAACGCTTCCATGCAGGGTTATAGTATCGGCGCAAACACTAATATCGGGCCCGGCATCTGAGGGAGGGGTCGGCAGGTCAAAAACTTCGAAGGTCACCTTGCTGGGTGCGCTTTCGCACATGCCAATGCTCTCGGTAACCCAAAATGAATATTTTCCCGATATGGTATTATCAATATATGTAGGATCACCTGTTGGATCGAAGGAGTTTCCCGTGTGTATATGATCGGTCATCAGCGAATCCCTGAACCAGTTAACGGTGCCTCCCGAAGTGGATAGTGTAAGATTGATGGTGCTGCCAACGCAAAACTCCAGCGACGGATTTGTTATTCTCGGTGGTGTAGTGATAATTTCAATCAGTGCAGTGGTTGTGATCGGGGGACTATCACCATCAACCGGATCTGAAGGAGGAATCGAGTCAAAAGGATTTTTATCATAGGGGTTGCACACATTCCAGTTGCGCATGGTTATTTCAAAAATATCTCCTGCTACACCACCTGCAGGGGCACTGATTGCCCATGAAGTCTGGTTTGGTCCATCAGCAAGAATGGGAATCTCGATAATAGGTCCTGAAACAGTTGGAAGGTTATTGCCAACTACGTCTGTCATGTTATAAATATTACCCAACGGGTCTCTAACTGTAATCTCTGGAATTCTATCGCCGCCAATTGTGGTGGTCCCGTATATAAACTGCACCCAACGGGTCAGCCGGTTTGGTTTATCCTCTTCAATATTTATATTGCAATTGAATGTAGAATTGTCGTCAAATGTTACATCCACAATATCTTCTCCTTCGCAAAACTGCGCAACATCCGGTTCGGTGATAAGCGCTCCGCCGTTTTCATTGTCCCTGGCCCAGGCGCTGAAAGTCTGTTCCTGTCTGCTGCTGCTTCTGCAAACATCACCATCGTAAATAATATATGCCTCGGCTGTGTAAGAACAATTATCGGCAGGCGGATAAAGATGACTCTGTGTAGTATAAAATATGGTATCACCTTGTGAAATAGCTGGTACGCGGGTTGTGGCGCCAGTGCCATCATTCCATTCGTAAAGAATTTCAACTTTTGAAGGATCAACGGGAACAATAAATTTGTACCTGACATCCATTACCAGATTAACGGGAGCACATACACTGCTGGGACTCTGACCGCTGAAATTATCTGTAATTAAGGCACACTGTCCGTAAATAATTGAGGGCATGCTGAAAAACAACATACCCGATATAGTTAATAGTTTTGTTAATCTGCCCGGCATCTGTACTTTTTTGCCTGTTTAAAAACTGTAAGCCATCATTTGATAAATGGCTTAATTTTTTACCTTTTTAAGGTTATTTTAGGCTTATTTTTAAATCCGGGTTTTTGGGTTTTCACGCAGATTATCAGCTTAATACGACAATTTCAAGATAAATTTCCCGATATTTAAACAGACTTTCTGCAGTTTTATATACGAGAAAACAAAAATAACGTTTCACTTTTTTGATGAGGGGGAAAATTGGGAGAGAGTATTTTTTATTCGTATTAGAATATACTTTTATTAGAAGTTAGTTCTCTTTTAATAAAGAAGAAAAGTTGATCCTTCGCTGGCACACAGGATGACAATCACCCTACATTTTGTCATGCTTACGAACGAACTTAAGCGTTCTCACGAACTGCTGTTGAGCGGTGAGTAACTTGGCGGCACCTGTCTGACTATATTGACAGACAGTTACATGAACCGTTTATTAATGTTGAGCGCAACAAGTATCTGTGAGGGGACTGACCCCTAAATCCCCTTAAAGGGGACTGACCCCTATATCCCCTTAAAGGGGACTTAAAGAGGTTGACGGCTGTTAAAGGTGGCTGTGTAAAAAGTCGCTTTTCTTGTCATTCCGAACGATAGTGAAGAACCTTTTCTCATGACCGAAGGGAGTAATCTATATTTTTGAATATGAGATGTTTATTACATGAGATCGCCTGCCTGGATGAACCAGTCAGACAGGCTTCACTAAGTTCGCTATCGCTCAACATGACAAATCGTGTTAGAAAAAGACTTTTTACACAGCCTCTTTTGGAGGTCAGAAAAGAAATTATAATAATATCTCTTAAAACCTAAATCCGAAGTTAAACCCAAACCATCCTTTTAAAATATTTTTTCTTTCGAGAATATCGAAAGCCCAGGCTGGTGAAATTTTATTGGCATCATTAAGGTTTTCAGAGATTAATAAATTAAAAGTAGGGCCTGCAACAATACTGAAGTGTTCGGCAATCTGATAATTAAAATTAATTCTGAGCTGGTTGAGCTGGTTGTAGTCCCAATTTCTCCAAGACCTTGAGTTGATATGGTAAACATGCGCTTCGAGGTCAACAGAATGATCTGTACCAATGGCAAAGGATGTACCAGCGCCAAACCCGTATCCCCAGTTAAATTCTGAATATCCTGGTTTGTATCCCAGAGTAAATATGGTATAAAAAACAGGTACGCCAATTCTGAAAGAGGTATTCATAAAAAAAGTCTCATTGCCCCAGAATTCAAATTTTCTGTACCCTCCTTTTTTTACAATACTTATAGGGGCGATAGGTATGCCATCAATGGTATCGCAGATATTAAGAAATCCGGCTATCTGAACACCTTTCATCCTGTCGGCAATATTCATAAAACCGGCAGCCTGGATGCCATCAGTCTCTTCTGCCACATTCATAAAACCAGCTATTTGTGCACCTGTAACCTTTGTAGCGATATTCATAAAACCCCCACCCTGAAAACCATCCGATTCTTCGGTGTAGTTTCCGAACCCTGAAACCTGGAAACCGCTGTAATCTTTGGTAATATTGGCAAAACCTGCAACCTGGAAATCTTCGGCATTGTCATCTACAATATTTATAAATCCGGCAGCCTGGAACCCATTCACAGCCCCGCTGTTGATGTTTGCAAAACCCCCCATTTGAAAACCATTGACCGCACCGTTCACAATATTTCCAAAACCACTTATCTGGGCACCTGTAACATCTCCGTTGTTGATATTCAGCAAGCCGCCAAGCTCAAACTGTTCCACACCGCCATTCACGCCAACCAGTATATTCAGGGATACAACATTGCTTATCCCGGGGGCATGTGCCCCGTTCGTGCCGAGGGGAGTGACAAAGGTAATCTGTATGGGGGATGCCGGTGGTGTATCTGTATTGTCATTTTGTGCAAATGATACTTTCAACGCAATAACTGCAAAACTTACGATTAGGATAAAAAATTTTTTCATTGATCTTAGTATTTAATTTAAAACAAAGACAAAATACAATTCAAACAGTTGCAAATAATTGTACCTAAAAAAATTTGAAAAAAAATAAAAAAGCGACCAATCAGTCGCTTTTTTATTTATATTTGCGACCAGGTAGTCACTAAAAGATTTGAATATGCCTTTACAAACATTTTTAAACCTTTCTAAAGAGCGCAGACAGAAGATACTGGATGCAGCTTATGAAGAGTTTGCACTTAACAGTTATTCCACGGCTTCCCTTTCCAAAATCATCAGTAAACTGGGACTGGCCAAAGGCAGCTTTTACAGGTATTTCAGCTCAAAAAAAGAGTTGTACCTGTTTCTGCTTAAAAATGCAACAGAAATGCGGCTTGATAATGCTATGGGAATGCTGGAGTCTGAGGATAAATCTCTTTATGAAAAACTGGTAGAAAATTTTATCATGAAAGTGAAGTTCGACCTCCGGCATCCTGTTATCAGCGGTTTTCTTTACAATGTGCTGCTTGAAAAAGAAAATGAGGAAACCGGCAATGTAGAGATAATGATAAGAAATGAAATTGATATACTTATAAAGAGACTCCTTGAAATACATATTAAAAAGGGAGAAATACGCAATGATGTTGACATAGATGTACTTTCATTTACAATCATGCAGGTACAAACAGGCATCTATGATTTTATTGAAAAGAAATTCAATCTTGATTTCAGGAAAAACATCAGGGAAAAGAAACCGGTCTTTTCACTTCCT
>JAFGPL010000093.1 GCA_016936215.1 Bacteroidales bacterium | reverse complement strand
GCTTAGAGGATGGGAATTTGATGAATTGGAGGAAAAATCAACAGCAATAAAAAACCAATTTCCTATCCTTTAAACTGGTTTTTTCGGCCAACTTTTATAGCCAATGGGAAAATCTTGGTTTTTTAAATAACAGCTCCTCAACTGTGCTGAAAACTGCTAAATGATAAAAAGATGGAAATAATAATAAAGCATCCTGTTAGGCCCCTGCTGATACTGGGATTTATTCTAATGATGTTTGGAGCCTGTAAAAATAATCAAACATCTACATTTGCAGGATATCCTGACCGATCTCCCGATCTGGATATACTTCCCGGCTTTCAAAATCCACCGAAAGGTTACGGAAATGTCCCGTTTTACTGGTGGGTTGGCGATACTTTGACCAAAGAGCGACTTCTTTGGCAAATGGATCAGCTTGAAGGAATGGGGGTTACTGGTTTACAGGTTAATTACTGTCATACCGACACTGGAGGTGCAAGTTACGGGTTGACCTATCCGAGCCAGCCCGCTCTTTTCAGTGAAGAGTGGTGGAGTTTGTTTGTATGGTTTCTGCAGGAAGCAAAAAAACGGGATATGTCGGTTAGTTTGAGTGATTACACGTTGGGCGCTGCCGGGCAGGGCTGGTACGTTGATGAGATGCTTTCTGAAAACCCGGAGTTGTATGGTTCGAAACTTGAGGTAAAACAAATTGAAACCAATGTCGAAAATTCACTAGAAGTGGGAGTTCCTGAAAATATGGTTTCAGCGATTGCCTATAAGATGATTAACGGAGAGATCAATACAGCTTCTACAATTGACCTCCTGCCAAATATTAAAGATACATTGCTTTCCTGGGCGGTTCCTGGGGGGGATTGGAGAATTTTTCTTGTTCACCGGGTAATTGTTAAAACTTCGTTCGACCCAATGAATCCGCTTAGTGGTCCCAAAGTGGTGGAAAAATTCTTTCAGCGTTTCGAAGATCATTGTCCTGGAGAGGCTGGTAAAGCACTCAACTTCTTTTTTTCAGATGAATTGAGCTTCGGAATCCGCGGCTTTCTGTGGAATGATTCGTTTGCCACTGAATTTAAGAAACAGAAAGGCTATGAAATTATTCCAAAGCTGCCCCACCTTTTTGATAATATCAGTTCGGAGTCATACAAAATAAGATTGGACTATTATGATGTAATGGTTGAATTATCAGAGGAAGGCTTCTTTAAGCCGGTTTACGACTGGCATACCAGCCGGGGAATGCTATTTGGGTGCGATCATGGCGGCCGGGGCAGGGATGTAACCGAATTCGGTGATTATTTTAGAACTCAACGTTGGATGTCGGGTCCGGGAAATGATCAACCCGGGCTTGGGAGAAACATCATAAAAAATAAGGTAGCCAGTTCAATTGCCCATCTTTACGAGCGGCCGCGTACCTGGCTCGAAGGTTTTTATGGTAGTGGATGGGGAACCAGTAGTGAAGAACTGGCAGATGCTGTTTTTGCCAATTACGCCATGGGCCATAATCTGTTGAGCTTACATGGGCTTTATTACACCACCCATGGAAGCTGGTGGGAATGGGCAGCTCCTGATAATCATTTCAGGCAACCATACTGGACTCATGCGAAAGATCTGATGAAGTGTATAGAACGGTTGAGTTATGTGTTATCACAAGGACACCATGTTTGCGATGTGGCCATGATTTATCCCGTAGCTCCTGTTCAGGCTGACCTGAAAGGAACGGAATCTGTTAATACCTCATTTGCCATTGCACACGACCTCTATCCGGCCGGAATTGATTTTGATTTCATGGACTTTCAATCACTTGAACGGTGCCAGGTTCAGGATGGAGCATTACATGTCAGTGGTGAAAGCTACAAGGTTTTAATTTTGCCGGCCATGTCAGCTGTAAAATATTCAACAATAGAAAAGGCACTAGAGTTTTTCCGCTCAGGCGGTATTGTGATTGCGGTCGGCGCGCTTCCCGAAGCCAGTGAACGTATTGGGGCCAATGATGAGCAATTGCAGGCAATGATTAAACAAATGTTTGGAAGAACCTTTAATGATCCGCTTGACTCTGCTACTGTTTATACTCAAAAGAGCCAGGCAGGGGGGAAAGGGATTGTTTTAATGGATCCACTGGAAACCAAAAAGGTTATTTCTGAATTGTTCACTCCGGATTTTAAGATTAAAAACGGAAGTGGAAAACCTTATATTTTACACCGAAAAGCGGGGCCGCGTGATCTTTATTTTGTTTTTGGAGTTCCTGAAGGCACGGAATGTTTTTTCCGGGCTAAAGGGAAAGTTGAGCTTTGGAATCCATGGGATGCAACTATTTCGGAGTTACGTGTCTGCTCTGTTTCTGAGGAAGGAACCTTTCTGAAATTACCGTGGGAAGAAAACCAGCCCCAGTTGATTGTTTTTAGTCCTGGAGAAGCATCTGTTTCCCCCAAAGTAAAAAGCATTGAACGAATTGTTGAAAGGCTTCAAATTGATAACATATGGGAGTTCGAAATAGAACCAACCCTTGATAATAAATACGGAGATTTTCGTCTTCCTGCCTTTGATGGAAAAATCGGAGTTGAGATATGGGACATGAAATTTGTTTCTAAACAGGACATGCCTGATAGATGGAAAACTCCGGATTTTGATGATAGTAACTGGAACCCAACCAGGGTTTCCTTTGGCCAGCAGTTCTGGATACTTGGGCCACTGCCCGATGCAGCTGATTATACTGCGCTGGAAACGAAATTGGCTGATCTTTCAGATATCAATCCTGATGAGCCGGTGGAGGTTAATGGCAAAAAGTATTTCTGGCAACCATATGAATTTTCCTGGCGTTGGGGGTTGAAGGATGATGCTGGCCATCAGGGATATCATGGGCTTAAGGGGAAGGTGAACAATGACATTTTCTCGTTTGGAAAAATTAACCGGGGCTGGCGGCACATGCCCTCTTATCCATTGGAACCTGATGAAACGGGAAAAGTATACTATCTTTGGTCAACCGTAGGTTCTGAGAAAATTCAAAAAGCCACCATCTGCAAAGATGGATTACTGCCAGCTAAGATTTGGATAAACAACGAAATACATGACCTCGATAATTCAGAAGCCGAATTATATGCAGGTGCTAATCCTGTTCTGTTTAAATACGACAATGTGGGTCGTGGCTATGTTGTGTTTAAACAAACAGCAGACGATAAAGACTTTGATAAGCCGGTTTCACTGGCAACAGATTGGTATCTTAATCCGGCCGTTCTTCCGTATTATTATTCTCCAAAGGAATCAAATGAGTTTGGATTTTACAGATTCAAGGCACCTCCGGGAGTGAAAGCCGTTTATGTTGCTTCTTTTACCGAACCTGAAGTCTGGGTTGCAGGGGAAAAATGCAATATTGAACACAGCGCTTTGGAAAACGGACGGGTACCCGATCCTAATGTTACGGTATGGAAAGCTACCCTTCCTCAGATTCAGAAGCCTGAAAGCACAGTTGCTGTTAAGTTAAAACCACTTATAGGGTTGCATGGTGGTGCTGCTATTCCGGAACCCGTTGTTTTTGATTGTGGCAATGGTACCATTGAATTGGGAGACCTCGCACAAAGTGAAGCGTTAAAAACCTATTCAGGGGGAATGTGGTATCGGAAAACTATTCAGCTTTCGTCAAAGCAGGCTGAAGCAGAGCAGGTTATTCTTGACTTAGGTGAGCTTGTGGCTTCGGCAGAATTGTATATTAATGGAAAGCCTGTAGGTACAAAATCTGTGTCACCCTGGAGGTTTGATATTACCGGACAAGTTCAACCGGGAAACAATCAAATTGAAATCGTGGTGTTTAATACGCTGGGGAATAATTTCCTGACCACACCATCACAATACACAGGCAGGATTGAGTCTGGTTTGATGGGACCTGTAAGGATGGAGTTCCTTAATAATTAGTGTCTGTCGATAATGTACCCAAATCTGATAGATTACTAAATTTTCCACTGTCCCTTTTGAATAAGGGGCAGCGGAAAAAAATTAATTGTTATTTATCTCAATTACAATTTCCTTAAGGTCTTCAAGTACCGGGCTGGGATATTCAAATGTGGTATAGGACAATCCAAAACCGAAGGGAAACAAAGGATCATTTTCTGTGTGAATATAACTTCGCATTCGTAATGGTTTCCGATTGTAATATGCTGGCAATTCACCTACTGATTTTGGAATGGTTACCGCAAGTTTTCCTGACGGATTGATCTTTCCAAACAGGATATCGGCCACGGCTGTGCCACCTTCCTGCCCAAGATAAAAACCTTCAATGAGGGCATCGGTGTTTTTGGCTATTTCATTGACAGCCAGTGGTCGTCCGTTGATTAATAATACAATGACAGGTTTCCCGGTGGCTATAATCTCCCTGGCCAGTTGATTTTGCACTCCCGGTAACTCCAGGCTATTCCGGTCCCCACGGTGACTCTCGCTCCATGCTTCACGGGCAAAGACCACTGTTTCGCCCAGAACAAGCAAAACCGCATCTGAATTGTTGGCTGTTTTTACAGCTTCGGCAATCAGTTTACGGTCATTATCTGCCTTTTCAGAAAGGCTTATTAAAATGTCTACGTCGCTTTCGGGCTCAAAATCATCGCGTAAAATTGACCCGAATAGTGAAAATTCAACAATGTTCCATTTTAGACAGAATTCTTCAATTTTTTCTTTTGGCAATGCAAAATTGGTATGCATGACGAAATCCTGTTTTATACATTCAATATATCAAATCTTCCAATAATTGGACAGCTTTAAAAATCATGTTCCTGTATTCCTGGCTGATTTTTTGATCTTGATGTACAGAGTTTACTCCAATAATTTAAATAAAGGTAATCGGGTATACTGTCACCATTTTTTCACACTCTGAATGGAATAAAAATAAAGACAAAGCGAATTCCAGAAATCATGGTGTTTCGTTCGATGAAGCCAAAACTGTTTTTTATGATGAAGATGCCATAAGAAAAATATCTTCCCTTAAGCCGACAAAAAGAGAACAAATGATTTATTTTGAGAGATTAAAATGAAAAAAGAATATGATCTTAATAAGATGAAAAGCAGAACAAACCCTTATGCCAACAGATTAAAAAAGCAGATTACGATCCGCCTGGATAACAGCACCATAGACTACTTCAAAAAACTGGCCGAAGAAACCGGATTCTCATGCCAGGCTCTAATAAATCTTTATCTGAGAGACTGTACCGAAAGTCACAAAAGGCTTAAAGTCGATTGGATAGAATCCGGCTATTAAACCTGGCTTATGATATTATCATTTTGATGTCGGCAGGTTCATTTTGCGCAGCAGGTTCTGATAACGCGGTTCGTCCTTTAAAAGATCCACATAAAGGGGCATCACACCAATATAAGGCATAATGAAATCGCCCAATTCAACACCTTTCTCCAGCCACTCCAGGGCTTTTTCTTTATTTCCGGTGTAAGCGTATGCTTCTGCAATATTCCATGGGAGAACATAGGTGACTTGCGCTAAATCTTCCCACATTTGAGCGGCACTTTCCATTGCCTCACGGTAACCTCCCTCCTCATAACCGCGAGTCAGGGCTTCTACACCATCCATTAAGCCGAATGACTCATAATAAGTCTTTTTTTGTTCCAGCGCCTCCTCATACATGCCCTTTTGATGATAAGCCATAGTAAGCATATCTGCTGCCACACCATGATTCGGTACAGTTCTAAGAACGCTTCGGAACTGATCAATCGCCTCGTCATAACGGCGCATAAATAGTAAATCCATAGCACATAGACTTTGTAACAAGGGATTGAAAGGATCCAGTTCCATGGTTCGTTCCATCTGAACAATCGCCTCATCCGGACGGTGCATAATAAATAAATAATGAGAGTAATACGCACGGATATCGGGATAGTTGGGATTGAGCTCAATGGTCTTCAAATAAGATTCTTCCGCCTTTTCCCAATCCCATTCCATCCATGTCCGGATCTGAGCCAATGCATAATGCGTTTCTGCCAGTGTGTTGTCCAACTCCACAGCTTTTTCTGCCTCCGCTATCACTTTGGTTTTGACTTCATTGGATGGCACCATCCCTGCCAGACCGTAAAAGCCCCAGACAAGGGCAACACCTGAATGAGCCAGCGCAAAATCCGGATCTTTATCCAGAGCGGATTCAAAGTATTGCAGTGCAATTTCAAGGTCTTCCGGATTTAACCGTTGCCAGTGAAACATACCTTTAATATAAGCATCATAAGCCTCCGGATTGACCTGGCGGG
>JAFGPL010000092.1 GCA_016936215.1 Bacteroidales bacterium | reverse complement strand
TGGCTGTTTTCAACCAGGGCACGGTACTGCTGCTCGGCTTTGCGCAGTTCGCCCTCCACCTTTTTACGGTCGGTAATATCCCTGTCGAAGGCACAGGCAAGGTATTTATCATCGTAATTAAAGTAGTTGGTACTTACTTCAACTGGAATAAAATGACCATCTTTGGCACAATGGCGCGATTCGAATGACATTGATCCTAATTTGCGCATATCTTTTTTATGCTGTTCCCAGTTTTCGACAGGGAAATCGGGGTCAATATCAAATACTTTCATTTTCAACAACTCCTCACGGGTATAACCCATTGAACTGCAGGCAGAATCGTTGGCATACACAAGGCTGCCATCGTCACCCACCCAGAGAATGCTGTCGCGCGCCCGGTCCATGGCAAACTGTGTTTTCAGCAACCGTTCTTTTTCTTCTTTTGATTTGGTGATATCCCTGGCCGCTGCATAGATGAGTTCGCCATGTGGTGAAGAGCGCCATTCGATATACCTGTATGAACCATCTTTACATCGGTAACGGTTGATGAAATTCAGCACTTCTTTCTGTTCACTTAGACTTGCAATGGCATCAAGGGTAGCCTGTATATCATCGGGGTGAACATAATCAAAGAATTTACCTTTCTGCAATTCTGCGGTGCTATATCCCAGCACCCTTTCCCACTCCTTATTTACCCTGATGAAATTACCGTTGGTATCGGCAATACACAGCAGGTCAAGGGCCGACGAGAAAAATAGTTCGAGTTCCTGCGACTTAGCCTGTAGTTCTTTTTCAGCTTTTTTTCTTCTATGCAGGGCGCTGCTTAATATAAAAATCAATAGGGCAAGGATGATGACAAAAACAATCAACCCGACGAGAAACATTCTGGACCTTTTTTCAAGGGCATACCCTGCCAGGCGGGACTCCGTTACGTCGAGTACCGTGAAGAAAACAATACCCGGGGAATCATCAGGGTCAGCGGCCACATAGGCTAGCATCACATAAATAATATCCCCGCTTTTATGCTGCCATTTTGCATCAATGGTGACTGTTTTATTGTGCTGTATCTGTCTTTGTATTTCATGTCCTACGCGGCTGTATTCTTCATCAGAGGGATAAAAGATGCGCGTGCTTTGCCCTATAAGTTCATCACGGCTATAACCTGTGAGATTAAGAATATAATCATTTACCTCTGTCAGCACCCTGTCGCTCACCACCCCTATTCCACCTGGCGGCACGGTAATAATTTTCTCAATGAATGCTTTATTGATAACGGACAAACTATCAGCAGTCTTTTCTTGTTGCGAAGGATGTGCAAAAGATGATATGAAAGAAGCTGTTAAAATAAATTGCAGTGCAATAACCCTATATTTATGATATTGAATGGGAAAAAGATATGTATAATCGGGGAAATTAAAAAACAAATAAGCAAACCTGGATATTAAAGATCTATTTGGGAAAAAATCTTTCATGGTAAAAAAATGCAATCTTATTTTTCTGCAACTACCCATACATTAAGAGATATCAGGCTGTTTAAACAGCAGGACTGAAATCCCCCCTGACCTGCCCGTCACAAATAAAAAAAAGTTGTTTTATTCAATGTTCGGGCAAATCTTGTATTCCAGCTAACAACCAACTGCATATATTTATCTTTCTCAGTAAATTAGATAGCCAGTAATTACAAAACTCACTAAATTTAAAAAATATTAACAGAATAAGCAACAGAAGTAAGATGATTTAATAGATAACCACAGAAAATATTTGCAAATGGTAAGAACACGACACCATTGTAACACCTGCGATGAGGCCACGACACCAGCATAAGGGATGAAGCGATCTCCTGATTATGACATTCAATAATAATACTATTGGGCTTGAAAGACAGACCGGGCATGCCATGAGACTGTCATTCCAATGAACCGGGATTTTATGACAATTGACGAAATATGGCTATATCAAACGGCATTGATTACTATCATTAAAATTTGAAGCAGTCCTTTAAGGCATTACCTACCTGACTAAAGGCAGGAACTTTTCACGATTTTCGATAATAACCCAGATTTCTATGGCGAGCAGTATAAGCGCGATCAAAAGTCCGGAGGGTACCAGAACAATATGGGTTAACCCGAATTATTCATCAGTATTCATTCAATCTATTGCTACGATTAAGCTACACTAAATTTTTCGTACCTCAAAATTAAGTGTAGCTAAATCGGGGTTAACCGCTATAATCAACAATTTATTAAAAGGCATGAATAATTGCGGTTAAAAGTATACCAACCAAAACAGGAAATAAGATAAGTGCGCCAAGTGCCCTGTATTTATTGGTAATAAAAAGCAATCCACCTGTAATTTCTTCAACTGCAATAAGTGGCATCAACCATTTTATTTCCATAAATGCCATCATCACCTTTACCAGGTTATCAGGCAAGTCATCCGGAACCGGCATCTAATTGAAAAACTTATTCAATCCTGCATTTATAAAAACTGCTCCAAAAAGAAAACTAATAATAGTTAATATTATCTTTTTCATTTCTATAAAATTCTTAAATATTTTGTAAAATATAGCACTAGTGTCATGTCAATTGTCATACTGAACGAAGTGAAGAACTTATTTCACGACCTAAGGGAGTAATCTTTATTCTTGAAATACAGATGTTTCGCTATCGCTCAACATGACAAAAGATGCTTGACTTGACACTAGAGGACTGTCTGCATTAAAATTATGAATGAAACCAATTAATGATTGTTTTTTAAGCATTCACCAATGTTTCAATATCAAATTTTTTCATCTGCAAAAAGGCATCTACCACCCTTTGGGAGCGCGACGGGTCGCTGATAAGTTTTTCAAGGATAGCAGGGATGACCTGCCATGATACGCCAAATCTGTCCTTTAACCAGCCACACTGCTGCTCACTTCCGCCATCGGTGAGTTTTTTCCAGAAGTAATCAATCTCTTGCTGATCATCACATTCCACTACAAAAGAAATGGCCTCATTAAAGCTGAATTCATGCGGAAGAGAGCTTTCCAATGCCATAAAAACATTACCGTTAAGTTTAAACTGTGCATGTTTCACATTTCCTTCCACATCACCATCCTCTTTTGAATATCTCAAAATACCTGTTATAGATGAGTCCTCACAAACCGAAGTATAAAAACGAACAGCTTTTTCTGCATTTCCATTTTGATTTTGAGTGAACATTAAAACGGGAGAAATTTTCTGACCCACATCGGTTATTTTGCCATGCGCCAACTGCCAGCTTACACCATAACCATCCTGCAACCAGCCGTATCTGTTGCTCCATTCGTATTTATCAAGGGGCATCAATACAGTGCCCTCTTTAAGTAACTTATCCCATGTGCTGTTCAGTTCCTGCTCATCTTCGAACACCACATAAAATGAAACAGAAGGATTCAGACTGAATTGCGGACCGCCATTCAGGCACATAAACTTTCTGCCAGAGACTTCGAATGTAACGACCATATGATTTTCGGCAGTTATAATACTGTTTTTAAAGACTGAACAGTAAAATTCTGCAGCTTCTTTTGCCTTTCCGTCAAACCAAAGGCAGGGGTATATTTCATTATTCATTCGTTTAAAATTTAGTTTTACTCATTTCAATTAGTTTGTTCATTGTATTAAAATTGCGCGAAGTAGAAGAAACTCCAAGTTTTTTCTCAAGCCAGTTGTTTGAAAGTTTCGACCTTGCTGCATTTCCCGGAATATACATATAGGCAGCCTTTGATGAGACAACCACCTTTTCATCACCAAAATCGTTTTTTAAGAGTTCCTTTACTTTCTCTTTGGATGGCATGTTTTCAAACATGACAAAAAACACGCGGGAGATATTGTATCCTTCGCCGAATGGATTTTCGTCAAGTATCTCCTGCAATTCACCCGTATTTCTTACCACAATGGTCAAACCGGGACCTAAATGTCGTTTGATCAGTTCATGCACCGTTTTCTCAACCTCTCTGGCAGTATGTATTGAGTCCACAAGTGCATTGCCACTCTGAATATAGGTGCGTACATTTGAAAATCCCGCATCTGACAATACTTCGCGTAACTGTGCCATAGATAGCTTATTTTTTCCGACAGGCATCACCCCACGCAATAACACGATATATGTATTCACAATAGCACCCATCGTTTCAATTCATAATCATTACAGGATAAAAAATGCACCTTTGTTAAACAGATTTTTACTTTTTTGGTTCCGAACAGACAAACATCCACTGCACTCCGAATTTATCTTTACAACTGCCGTAATAATCGCCCCAGAACATGTCCTGAAGTTCCTGTTCCACCGTACCGCCTGCCGATAATGCCTTGAACAGTCTTTGTGTTTCTTCCCTGGTGTCTGGTTGAAGGTTAATGTATACATTGTTACCGTTAACAACCTTAAATCCCATTGATTCAGGGGCATCGGTACCCATAATCATATGACCTCCAAGAATGGGAAGGGCTATGTGCATTACAAGATCTTTATCTGCTTCTGTAATCGGAGGCATACCGGCTGAAGAAGGTATGTCTCTGAAGCGGGAAATCTCTCCTTCAAATTCACTTCCAAAAACCAATTTATAAAAGTTAAAGGCCTCCTCTGTTTTATTTGTAAAATTAAGATATGTACTTACCTGTGACATAATATTTAAATTTTAATCAGATGAATATTCCTTACATTTCTTTATTTGAATACGACTCTTCAAGAATCTTTTTAATGTTCTTCAGATTTTGAGTTTGTGCCTCCCTGATCATTTTTCTGCCAACGAAATACGACATCAGGTTCATCGGATAGGAATCTTTGCTGTAAAATTCGCTGGTTAGCCGGGTTTCATTATCAGATAAGGCTGTAAAAATGTTGGCTGCTTTTGCTGTTCCTTCAAATGGTTCGATAAAGCGTAGTTCTACCTCCATTCTGTCAGGGGTTAAGGCAGCTATTTCCTGTTCACCCTGCCCTACATTCTTCATTTTACTGTTCCATCTTTGTATGGCGCCCACTGTACCGTCAACACCAATGATTTCAGGATTTAGTTCAGGGTCGGCCATCACCCATACACTGTAATCTTTCTGGTTATCAAGTACACGGACATAATCATATACCACCTGTTGCGGCTGATTGATGGTTTCAGAAACGCTCACAATGTATGATTTCGGCACAAACAAGGCCACGATTAAAGGTATCGCAATAATAATAAACAATACAATACCGATTACTTTAAGAATTTTCATTTTTGATAATTTTTTAGGTGAATTTTTTATATCATCCTTCTTACAATTAGTTATATGCAATATGCATGAATATGATACCAATTAATTATTTTCACATATTTCCTTTAGTTTTTCCAATGCTTTGGGGTACGTTCCAAGTAAATATGATTTGATCTGCTGATTCGAATCCATGTCAACTGAAAGCAATGTACCTTCACTGGTTACTGTAAAAGTATAATCCTCTCTGGCGCCTGCCCAGCCAGCAATTTCATGTCCTTCTGTTATTTCTTCACCCCCTTTAACAATACCGTTGTATTCGATACTTACATACTTATTTGGAATATTTTCCCTTATCCTGCCAACCATACCACTAAGACTTCCATCTTTTTCGCTTCCGACAAAGAGTATTTTAGAACCCTTTTCCCATGAACCTATAAAGTGAGAAGTCGGGTTGAATATTGCTGTCCACTCTTTCCATATGTTTTCATCAAGCATAAATCGAAAAACTTCATCCACACCGGCATTGATTGTAATTTCAAAATGCAGCCTTTCAGTTTTTTCAAAAGATTCAACATATTTTTTAAAGTTATTAAGAATTGACTGCCATCCGTCTCTTTGTAACTCTGTTGCATGGGATTGCTCTGCTTCAAAGGTTTCGGTTAATGTAGTTTCTTTGCCTTTGGAGGCAAATGATATCTTTACTTTTCTTCCATCGTCCATCGAATATTCAATTAATTTCATAAACACTATCCGGGTGTATACACCTGTAAAATCGAAGCCTGCAGTGCCGTCCCTGGCTTCCATTCTTGAAAGAAATTTTCCTCCTGTTTTAAGATTATTTTCAGCCCTGGGTGTATGCCAGTCATCAGATGCAAAGTTCCATTTTACAATGTGTTCCGGGTTGGTCCACAGATTCCATACTTTTTCAACATTGGCATTAATCGCCACTGAAACGGTTATTGTTGTTTTCTCTTTTGTTAACATATTTATGGTTTTATTTGTTATGACTAAGTGAAAATCATTACTTACAAAAATATTGAGGGTCTGAAAAAAAACTGATGTGTAAAAACGACAAATAAAGGGTTATTTGCGACATGTTAATATATTTATTACCATCGAATTACCAAATAATTAATATATGAAAACCATTTCGATTCTTGTTCCCGAAAAATCTGTGATACAGGCCATCGCCGACCCGCAGTATTGTTTCAGCACCGTCAACAGGTTTATGACTGAGTCGGGAGAGCTACCCATGTTTAATATTGAATTGATCGGACTTAGAAAAGAAATAAGCTTAGACGAGGGAAGATACATTGTTGCCGTCAACAGGCTGATTTCAGATGTTAGCAAAACCGATCTGATAATTATTCCTGCCCTTTACGGAAATATGCACGAAGCGCTGGAGCTGAATAAAAATTTAATTCCCTGGATTATTACACAATATCAAAACGGTGCAGAATTGGCCTCGTTGTGTTTAGGAGCTTTTTTGCTTGCATCTACCGGTTTACTAAATGGTAAAAAGTGTTCAACCCACTGGGGATATATAAACGAATTTCGCCTGATGTTTCCTGAAGTATTTATACAGGAAGGAAGTATTATTACAGAAGAAAACGGCATCTATTCGAGCGGGGGAGCCAACTCATACTGGAATCTTTTGCTTCACCTGGTTGAAAAATACACCGGCCGTGAAAAAGCCATACGTACTTCCAAGTTTTTTGCCATTGACATCAGCAGAAACAGCCAGTCATCTTTTATCATGTTCAAAGGACAGAAGGAACACCCGGATGAGGCAATAAAAAAAGCACAGGAGTATATTGAGAAAAATATAGGTGAGAAAATTACCGTTGAAGAGTTGGCCGATATGGTAGCTATTGGCCGAAGAAGCTTTGAACGAAGGTTTAAGCAGGCAACAAAAAACTCGATTCTTGAATACATTCAGAGAGTTAAAATAGAAGCTGCAAAGCGAAGGATTGAAACCAGCCGCAAAAACATTAATGAAGTGATGTTTGATGTGGGTTACACAGATACAAAAGCTTTCCGGAATACTTTTAAGAAAATCACCGGTATAACTCCGGTGGAGTACCGGAACAGGTATAAAAAAATTTCAATTTAACCCGCATAATTCATATTTCTTTTTAAATACGAGTGTACACGCGGGTTAATTCCGACATAGAATAGCTTATTTTTGGGCATCCAAAAATTAGCTATTCTATGTCGCTGTCGGAGACAGGAAAAATTTTAATAAACGGCGAAGCCCTCACCGAAGGTAATTTTTCGGATAAAATGGTTGATAGCATGTGTTTCAATATTTCAATTCAAAATCTAACTTAGCAGAAATGGAAAAAAGAAATCAGCCCGATTTAGACAAGGGCAATGACCAGCTTAATTACAAAGATTTGCAGATCATTTCATTTGCTTCCGGAAAAGAATGGAGAAACTGGCTGGAACAAAATCATCAGACTTATGCAGGAATATGGTTACGAATATATAAGAAAGGAACCGGGATTTCATCAATAAACCACGATGAGGCGCTGGACGAGGCATTGTGCTATGGATGGATTGACGGCCAGGCAAGAAAGTATGATGAAGAATCGTATCTGCAAAAGTTTACGCCCAGAAGGAAGCGAAGTACCTGGTCGAAAAGGAACATTGAACATATTGCCCGTTTAGAACAGGAAGGGAAAATGAAACCTTCGGGATGGAAAGAAGTCGAGGCTGCAAAAGCCGACGGCAGATGGGATAAAGCCTACGATTCACCACGAAATATGGAAATTCCGGAAGATTTTCTCTTTGAACTTTCAAAAGATAAAAAAGCATTGGATTTCTTCAAAACTTTAAATAAAACCAACCTGTATGCTATCGGCTGAAGGCTGCAAACCGCAAAAAAGCCCGAAACAAGAGAACAACGTAAAAAAATGATTATTGAAATGTTGTCACGGGGTGAAAAATTCCATGGGTAAAGTAAACCACCCAATGGAATTTTAAAAAATGTTTGGCCAGCTTTCATTGAAACAAATCATATACCACAATTTTCAATAATTCTTTTCAGCCTGTTCTTTTAATTTTTGGTTCATCAGCTTAAAACCATTAAGTGTGTTGATGTCAATCAATGCTTTAAACATAGACACAAGTATTCCTTTAAACTGCTCGCTTTGGACAAAAGTTGTAGTGCCATCTTCATTTTGAACCAGTTCAAACCTGTGTTCACCATCAAATAAACCAGGCAACAGCAAATGCCCAAGCCAACGCAATTCTTTGTTCTTTTTAAAGCTAACTACACGGGGACTTATTACCATTGAGAGCGCATCAGGAGGTGTTAGATGTACCTTTATTTTTCTGCCTGGTTCTACTTCTCCCTTAATAGACCTGATAAACGGGTTCCAGTTTGGATATTCGTTGAAATCGGTTAAAATGGCCCATACTTTTTCAGGGTTTGCATTTATTTGAATTGATGTTTTGATCTCTTTTTTCATTGATTCTTATTTTTAAATTTTTGACAATTTTATTTAAACAGAACTGGAAGGTATTTTCCCGTCATTTTTTTGTATTCTGCATACTCCTGACCGAACCTTTCTGTCAAAAGCTTTTCTTCTGTTCTTATTCTGAAGTGATTGATATATATTGACATGATTAAACCCGAAAGCAGAAGTATATAATTGTTAGTTATGAGGAATAAGCTTATATGGAACAATGAAAATGCAAGGTAGGCCGCATGTCTTATTACACGATACGACCCGGTTTTAACAAGCTCATGCCGGGTATGCAGTTTCATCGGGCCATGATAATTTGATCCCAGCGATATACTTGTCCGCCAGAACAGACTGGTAGTTAATGTCATCAATGCTATTCCCAATACGTTGAACAGTATGTTTTCAGGAATGTAAGCCCATTGTATGAATTCAAAACCGACGATCCAGTCAACGATACAAAAATAATACAGGATGGAGAGGAGAAATCTGATCCTGTATCCGTGAGGGACTTCATTTTTGACATCTTTTAAGCTTATGTGATGTTCCCTTTTTGCCAGGTTAAGACTATGGAAAAAAGAAGCCATTATTAATCCATAGCATGTACAAATGGTAATGATATTTACTATTTTCATACCCGGTGCTAATTTTAAAAGTACATATACCATGAAAAATCACGCAAATTAAATTCAGTCTATTAACTTTTTGAATGTAACATTGCAAACGTGTTTTAACCGGCTGTTAATCAGACTTTCCGGCATTAATCGTAGAACGATATTTCTTATCCCGATAAGGGTTTTATTGTCCAATTGTGCCATCTTCCCCATTTTCCATGATTGATTTACAATGAAATGAGTACGTTTCAGGCGCTTTTTCTCAAAGGAAAGAAAGGCTTCCCGAACAATAGAATTCTCCTGAAGGCAATTAGCCAGCACAACTGCATCTTCAATAGCCTGGCAGGCACCCTGCCCCATATTCGGTGTTGTTGCATGTGCCGCATCACCAATAAGTACTAAATCTCCGAAAGCATAATGGATTAAAGGATTTAAATCACATATATCATTCCAGATGATCAGGTCTTCATCTGTAGCCAATATTACACTGCCGATGGGATGGTGATATTCATTGAAAATTTCAAACAACTCTCTTGTACCAAATTGCTGATATTTCCGGTTATCATGGGTTGAATTTTTAACAGCAAACCAGTATACCTTACCGTTCCCTAAGGGTACCAAACCAAACCGCCCGTTTTTTCCCCATGTTTCTGATGCCCCGGTCAAATTAAGTTCAGGAATATCTGCCACTCCTCTCCAACAGGTATAACCGGAATATCGCAATGTTGCCTGTGGAAAAAATTGCCGACGGATAACCGAATGAATCCCTTCTGCCACAATTAAATATCTTGATGATATAAAAGAACCATCTTCAAATAGGACTTTGTACCCTTCAGAAGTAGTTTTAATCTGGCTCGTTTTTTTATTATTAATTATGAATGTTTTATCTAATTGCGCCAACAGTACCTGGTGCAGAGAAGCTCTGTGGATTGCCAAATTTTCGTAATCAAGGCCGTTAACACCAGGTTGTATCTTGCTTAATAGCTTCCCCTTATCATTGTATATAGCAAGGTGCCGGACAGGATTACCGGCTGCACGAATTTTGGTGTAAATACCCAGATGCTGGTATGCCTTCAAAGCATTTACAGCAAGAACAATTCCTGCACCTACAGGTTTGAATTCGGGAGCTGCTTCGATGATTGTGGATTCAATTCCTGCTTTTTTTAAAGCTATGGCAGTAGTCAATCCTGCTATTCCCCCGCCAAGGATTACAAAGTTTGAAATAAAATTTTGTGTTTTCATTTTACCGACATCTTTTATACAAAGTTCTGCGGTTCGGTAAAATAAATTTTTAACATATGTTAAATAATCACTGTATGCCTTTTCTTATCCTGCTGATGCTTACCTGTGTGGTGCCCAGGTAGCTTGCGATGTGTTTAAGTGGAATCCGGTTTGAAATACCAGGGTATTTTTTTTCTAATTCGCTGTAACGCTCTGCTGCCGACAGAAAGCGTATAGATTCAATTCTTTTTTTTCCCTCAAGAAATCCGAATATGGCCATTTTCCGGCCTAATTTTTCTATGTCGTGAAACCGGTTGCACAGTGCTTCAAAATCGGTGTACAGAAACGACTGAACAATTGAATCTTCTGTAAGTTCAATAGCTTTATGCGAAGGTTCCCTGGTAAAAAGACTTTCTATTCCCCCGATAAACTGCCCGTCCATTGCAAAATAATCGGTAATATCCAATCCGTTTCTCAGGTAATAAACTCTTCCTGAACCTTTCACGATGTAATGAAAATATCTGTCAGTTTGCCAAAGGTTTAAGAGTACATGACCTTTGGGATATTTTTTTTCGATGATAATATTGTTGAATTCCTGCATCGAAGAGTCTGAAATGGGACATATCCGGTTTAATGTTTCAATTAGTTGCATTGGTCAGTTGTTAAAATCGAAAAATTTAATCAGGTGTTGGATTTTCGATTATATGCTTATCGAGCCTGTCAAGAAATCTTTCATCTTTCATACCCGACCGGTTGAACATAATCACACTTCCGATATTTTTACCGGGATACAATCTTATTTCACAATAAAATCCACCACCGCCACCGGCATGGGTATAATAATCTTCATTACCGAGCCGTCCCTTAAACCAGGCCATACACATTCCAGTATGCTTACCTGAAACGGTAATATTTTCGGTAAACAATTTCTCTTTGGATAAGCCGGAAATAAGCTCACCCTCTGGCTGTAAAAATTCACGTAAATAAGCCACCAAAGCATCCGGAGTACCTATTAATCCTCCATACGAAGCGCCATTGACATAGTAGTACCTGAAGGGTTTCCATTTGCCTTCGGGTTTACCCATAAACTTAGACTTATTAATAAAAAGGCCTAACACGAGATTTGAAATGCCCGATTTTTTATGATACCCCCTGGCATACTCTTTAGTATTTAAGATTTCGAAACCAAGATTATCTTGTGAAATATTTAAAGGAGTTAAAACATTCATAACAATATAATCTTCATATTTTTGTCCGGAAATTTTTTCAATCAATTGACCAAGAATTACATAACCAAGATTGGAGTAAGCAAATCTTTCATTTGGTTTTGACCTGGATTTGTTGTGTTTCTCAAATACCTGATTAAAAAAAGTCCTGGAATCAAAAATGCTGTGCTCTTCTGCAGAATGTATCCAGCTTAAAGGAACAGGATTGGGAATACCGGCAGAATGTGTTAACAGTTGTTTTATGGTAATATCGGAAGAATACCGGAAGTCTGGCAGGTAATCCTTTACAGGTTTGTCAATTCCGAGTTTTCCCTGTTCTTCTAATTGCAAAATGGCCAATGCAGTGAAAGTTTTGGTAATAGAGAAAGCATTGAATTTAGTATTTTCATCAATTGGCTTCTCATTTTTAACATCAGAAAATCCCTTTTTAAATCTGTACAGTATGCTGTCTTTATTGAAAATGATATAATGAAGAGCAGGAGTCTTATGCTTTTCTATCTGCTTAATCAGTTCATGGTCTATTGCATTCATTTTCATTTCCGGCTTTTGAGCTTTACATGAACTCAACGACATCAGCATTAATATAATAATAAAGTTTTTCACCTGATAACAAAAACTTTTTAAAATATAAACAACAGATATTCAACACAAAATGTTCATACCTGCACAGAAAATTTTCCTGCCTGGCTGGGTGCAAAACCAAATCTTTTCCTGAACTCATTTGTAAAACTACCTGTATTTTTATATCCAATAAAATCAGCAATTTCTGATATATTCAAATCTTTCTCCCTGAGCAATTGGTTGGCTTTCTGCATGCGTAAGTGAATTATATACGCAAAAACAGTGAAATCTGAATAAACTACACCTCCCGGAGGCCTGGAAAAATCTGTAAGGGTAGCCTATGGTTTGATGAATACGGGGCAGTGGAACCACGATGGATTTGCAAAAAATCCCTGGCATTTGATCTTACTGCTTGGTTACAGTGAATCATACCTTCCTAAAATTCCGCCTTTTATCCAGGAACCACTAATAAACTCTCTTGCAAAAATTGCACAGTGGAAAGGTGAGGACAAAGCATTGGAGATTTTTTTCAGGTAAAAATTCTTGGTATAAATCTTGGAAGATGTTTTAATATTTGACTTTACGTCTGGCAAAGTTTATCTCTAAATTACTTATATTTTTGATTGTTTGATATCTAACCAAAACAGTTATTTACCTGAATGTAAAGTGATAAAGAGGGTGTTAAAAAAGTTTTATATAAAATAAATGTCGCTAAAGCTTTAACAAGGAAGTATCGGTCAAAATTTAATAAATTTATTTTTGATTTTTTCTGAAACTTAATGATGATATTATTAGCCCTTTTCAAACAATAATATTAATTTTATGTTGTTCTTATAAAAATTACAATTCGTTGACATATCAAAGGAACTGTAAAAAGATCGCATGAAGATTGTTGAATCTTTAAATATTTTGGTATGATTGACCCTCACGATCCCTTATACGAGAATATCCACAAGATATTAGGCCAGAAAGACCCTGACAAGCTCGGTATGGTCTACGATCTTGCCATAAGCGACAGGAACACCCTTGAAGACCTGCTGGAGGGTATTACGTCAGACGATGAAACGCTGAGATACAATTGTTTTAAGGTGTTATTGTCCATCAGTGAAAAAGTACCGTTGAAACTATACACCGAATGGAATACTTTTTATGAGATGCTACTAAGCAGCAACGCATACCACCAGATGATCGGGGTGAAAATTATTGCCAACCTAACCCTTGTTGATAATGAAGACAAATTTGAAGACATTGCAAATGAATACTTCGCCCTGCTCAACGGCAAAAGCCTTATCACGGCACGTTACGTTGCTTCTGTCGCAGGTATTATTGCACAGGCAAAACCCCACCTGAGGGAATTCATCACCAAAAAACTACTGACAATAGACAAGACTGCCCATAAAAACAAAGACCTCATCGTTTTCGATGCCATTGACTCATTTGAATCTTTCTTCGGGGAATCGGAAAACCGTGAACAGATTATTTCCTTTGTAAAAAAATATCTTAAATCTTCCAGTCCGAAAACCTCAAAAAAAGCCGGTGAATTCCTGAAAAAACACGCGGCATAAACAGGTACTTTCCCCGCCAGGGATTAGAATAAGGATTGCCTTATCGAAAAGTAAGGCCGGCCAATATCATTAATCAGGCTTACTACAATCCAATGAACCGGAATTGATATTTTTTCCTTAAACCCGCAAGGTAAAAGTAAATAATTGGTATTAAACACCCTTCGACTACCCGCCTTCCAAATCCGCCTGAGGCGGAGGCGGGCAGGCGCTCAGGGTGACAACCGCTTCGACTGCCCACCGCACTGCTAAGGCAGACAGGAAGTCAAAGCCTGATGGGAAAAAGAAAATTAACTTGCGGATTTAAGGTTTTTATTGATACTTGGAGAGGAATAAATATCTTTGTATCCTGAAAAAAGAGCGTATTCATTAACGATGAAAAAAAAGAAACTGATACTGGTAACAAACGATGACGGCATTCATGCCAAGGGGTTAAAGGCACTGGCCGAAACAGTAAAGCCCTTCGGCAGGGTTGTTGTTGTTGCACCCGCCTGTCCGCAATCGGGAATGTCGCATGCAATCACGGTTGTTAAACCTATAGAGATTGAAAAGGTGGAAGAAGAGGAAGATTTTGTATCGTACAAATGTTATGGCACACCTGTAGACTGCGTTAAAATCGCACTTAACCAGTTGCTGGGGCAAAAGCCCGACTTACTGGTCTCCGGTATCAACCATGGCTCCAATTCTTCATCAAGTGTTTTTTATTCAGGTACCATGGGCGCTGCCATTGAAGGCTGCATCAACGATGTGCCCTCGATAGGTTTTTCACTCCTCGACCTGCATCCCGACGCAGATTTTTCGGCATCACAGTATTCTGCCTCAAGGATTATCTCAAAGGTGCTTGCGAATGGTTTGCCCAAATCCATCTGCCTCAACGTAAATGTGCCGCCCGTATCAAAAAGCGAGATTGCAGGGATTAAAATAGCAAGACAGACCAAGGGCCTCTGGAAAGAGGAATTTGATAAACGCACCGACACTCTGGGTCGCGACTATTACTGGCTTACAGGCAACTTTCACAATGACGAACCCGATGCCCGCGATACCGATGAATGGGCTTTGAAAAATAACTATGTTTCGGTGGTGCCTTTACGGGTAGACATGACCTGTTACAATACCCTTGACCTTATTAAAAACTGGGAATTATAATAATTTCATGCGTAAATTAAATACTCTTTTAACAGGAATCTTTGCAGGCATTGTTTTACCTGCCGTTATATTTGTTTTGCTCTATTATGCAAAATTCAGTTCGCTGCGATTTATAGAATTCCCAAAACAAATGCTTATGGGAACCTTATTGCCCTTGGTATTAAGCTGGTGTATACTGCCAAACCTGCTGCTTTTTTTTATCTTTAACTGGACAGACTGGCTTAAGGCAGCTAAAGGGGTGCTTGCATCTACCGTGGTTATTACCCTTATGCTGTTCGGACTAAAAGTAATTTATTCACTAATATGAAATATTTCCTGATAGCCGGAGAAGCCTCAGGCGATCTGCATGGCTCCAACCTTATGAAAGGTATCCTTAAATCAGACCCTGGCGCCGTGTTCAGGTTTTATGGCGGCGAAAAAATGAAGGTAGCAGGTGGTACGATGGCCAGGCATTATAAAGAACTTGCCCTTATGGGGATTTGGGAAGTATTTAAAAGCCTGAAAAAGTTCCATGGGTTTATCGAAGAATGCAAAGAAGACATCAGAAAATTTGCACCCGATGTGCTTATTCTTATAGACTACGCGGGTTTTAACCTTCGCATAGCAAAATTTGGCAAACAAAACAGCATCCCTGTTTTCTATTACATTTCACCCAAATTATGGGCCTGGGGCAAATCACGTGCAAACCGCATCAGGAAGTATGTTGACAGGTTATTTGTCATCCTGCCTTTCGAGGTGGCTTTTTATAAGAAACTCCGTATTGAAGCTGCCTATTATGGCAACCCTGTTGTGGATGTGATAGAAGAATTTAAAGCAAACTATCACGAAACACAGGAAGCATTCAGGGCCAGGCACCAGATCGGTGAGAAACCTGTTATTGCTCTTCTGGCCGGCAGCCGCAAACAAGAGATAGACCTTTGCCTGCCCCTGATGGTAAATGCATCAAAAGCTTTTCCCGGCTATTGTTTTGTCCTTGCCGGGGCTTCATCCATCCCTAAGGATTATTACAACCAGTTTCTTGAAGGCACAGGAATACACCTCGTTTACGATGAAACATATCCCCTTCTGAAACATGCATTCGCCGCGGTAGTCACCTCCGGCACCGCCACCCTCGAAACAGCCCTGATGAATGTACCGGAAGTGGTTATTTACAAGACTAGCAATGCATCGTTTTATCTTGGACAGTTTTTCATTATGCTGGGAGTGATACATGTGAAGTTTTTCTGTCTGGTAAACATCATTCTCGACCGCATGCACGTCAAAGAGTTTTTGCAGTTCAACCTTACGACCAAAATAAAAAAAGAGTTAAAAAGGATTGTGGAAGATGGGGCATACAGGAATAACATACTTACCGGATATGAAGAGATGAAAAACCTGCTCGAAAAACCTGTTGTATCAGAGCGTGTTGCAAAAAAAATGGTGGAGCATCTTGCTTCAGGGAAAAAATCCTGAAAAACCTTTATAGTGAATGGTTAAAATCAATTCAATTAAAATTTCCAGATTAAGATCACTTTTATTAAGACTGACCTTTCTGGTAATTGTATCCCCGCATTCTGTTGTTCATGCGCTGGACATAAAAATAGGGCTGTATAACGACAAAAGCGTCACATCTGTCGTATTCTCTGTGGTTGAAGGCAATTACAATATAAAAGGTGATGGGGATTTTATACTGAACGTAAACCCCGGGGACATATTCTATCTGTCGCCTGTGAATGGCAGCCTGCAGATGACCGGTGGAGATAAAAAATTCTCAGGCTTCAGTGTGTTGACTGTTGAAAAAACCACCGAAGAAGGTGTTCTGCAGCTAAAACCGGTGGCGCCTTTGCTCCCCTCCGCCGATTACGACGGTAACCTTTCAATAAACCTGCATAACGGAGAGTTGAAGATCATCAACCTGGTGGAGCTGGACCATTACATTGCAGGGGTGATAG
>JAFGPL010000091.1 GCA_016936215.1 Bacteroidales bacterium | reverse complement strand
CACCTGTTACCCCTCGACTTGCATGTGTTAAGCCTGCCGCTAGCGTTCATCCTGAGCCAGGATCAAACTCTTCATTGTAATTAAGAATTTTAATGTGCTCAAGATTTATTACTCATTAAAGAATTCGGAGAATTCTAATGAATTCGCTTTTACCTTTTTTGTCTCTTCAATATTTTCAAAGAACTAATTATTTTAACAAGCAAAGTTAATAAAATTTATCTTCCTTCGCCAGTTTTATTTCATTTTTGAAAGAACAATCTCTTTTCTTTTTTCAGGTACATACATTTTGTACCTATATAATTTATCCTGATTTTTGTATGCTGGTCTTCTTTTTTAACCCGTCTTTATTGCGGTTGCAAATGTATAATTAAATTTTTCACCAGCAAAATTTTTATGATTTTTCTCTTCAGCAAATCATTTTAAAGAACCTTGTTTTGAAAGAGGGTGCAAATGTAATACTTGTTTTTTTATTTTGCAAATCTTTTTTTAAAATTTTTATTTTTTAAAGAACTTTTTCCCTCCTCAAAAGAGGGTGCAAATGTATAAGGATTTTTCGAATCAACAAATTATTTTTTATAATTTCTTTAATTTTTTCATCCTTTTTTTAAAACATCCCGGATTTTCAATCCTTTATCCCTCTATTCTCTTACAGGATCAATCTATTCAGTCGTGCAAAGAACTTTTAAGGCCTGCAAAGGTAGTATAATTATCGAAATAAAAAGTATTCTTAAAAAAAAATTAAAAATATTTTAAGGCCTGAATATTATAATAATGATAATAAGGCATTTAAAAAAACTAAAAATTTAAATTCTTTTGAAAATTCAGTACCTGACATATAGCCGTTTTAATAGCCCTTGATGATACTATACCTTATTATATATGAACATGCATATTTAAAAAACAGAAGCATATACCAGCTTACAGAATTCCTATGTTAAATAAATAATCTATATTCGCATAATGATTCAAATTTTACAGAAGTGAACGATTCTTTAGTTATTATACCTACATATAATGAAAAAGAGAATATCGAAAAGATGGTAAGGAAGATTTTTTCTCTTCCTGAAAAGTTTGATATACTAATTATTGATGATGGTTCTCCAGACGGTACACCGGAGATTATTAAACACCTGCAGGCTGAGCCTTTTGGCAACAACCTTCACCTTATTCAGCGACCCGGTAAGCTTGGCCTTGGAACAGCATATATCTGCGGTTTTAAATGGGCCATATCAAAGCATTATCAGTATATTTTTGAAATGGATGCTGATTTCTCCCACAATCCAGAGGATCTTCTAAGGTTACACCAATCTTGTCTCAATGGCTCAGATGTGGCTATTGGATCAAGGTATAAATCGGGGGTAAACGTTGTAAACTGGCCTATGGGAAGGGTATTAATGTCTTACTTTGCTTCGAAATATGTTCGTTTTGTTACCGGAATGAAAATAAACGATACCACAGCAGGGTTCAAATGTTACAAAAGAAGGGTGCTTGAACATATTGACCTTGATAAAATTAAATTCAAAGGATATGCTTTCCAGATAGAGATGAAATTTACTGCCTGGAAAATGGGTTTTAAAATTGAAGAGATACCTATTATCTTTACGGACAGAAAAGAAGGTGCGTCAAAAATGAGCGGTGGCATATTTAATGAAGCACTCTGGGGCGTAATCAAAATGAAGCTAAACAGTTACTTTAAGCAATATAAAAAGATAGCCTGATGGCAATTCTGAGACTTATAAAAAATGCCTCCATTGTTAACGAAGGTGAGATATTTAATGGAAGTATCCTGATAAAAGACGGACTGATTGTTGAAATATACCGTGGAAACGCAATCGTAGATGAAACGGGTGATATAGAAATAACAGATGCTTCGGGCAGGTTTTTACTACCCGGTGTAATTGACGACCAGGTGCATTTCCGCGAACCCGGACTTACCCACAAAGCTACCATCGAAACCGAATCGAAAGCGGCAGTTGCCGGAGGAGTTACATCCTATATGGAAATGCCGAATACCATACCCCAAACCACAACCAATGCGCTGCTTGAAAAGAAATTTGAAACCGCTGCTGCCTCATCTTATGCCAATTTCTCATTTTACCTGGGTGCTACCAACAACAATCTAGAAGAACTTTTAAATGTTGACAGAAAGAATGTATGCGGTGTAAAAGTATTTCTCGGTGCCTCAACCGGTAACATGCTGGTAGATGATCCGGTTGTGCTTGACAAAATCTTTTCATCGGTTAAATCACTTATCGCAGTCCACAGCGAATCTGAACCGGTTATCAGGAAAAACACCGAAATCTTCCGTCGCAGGTTTGGTGAAGATGTTCCGGTTAAATATCATCCTCAAATAAGGTCGCAGGAAGCCTGTTATGAATCATCACGGTTTGCAACAGATCTTGCCCGGAAATACGGGACAAGGCTTCATCTGCTGCATCTTTCAACAGCAAAAGAACTGGGGCTGCTCGACAACACCATACCACTGGACGATAAAAGAATTACTGCAGAAGTTTGCGTGCACCATCTCTGGTTTTGTGACAATGATTATGAAAAATTGGGCAACTTTATTAAATGGAACCCTGCAATAAAAACAAGAGCTGACAGGGATGAATTGTTTGCCGGGTTGCTTGATAACAGGCTTGACGTAGTTGCCACAGACCATGCACCCCATACCCTTGAGGAAAAAGGGAACACATATTTTAAAGCCCCTTCCGGCGGGCCTTTGGTGCAACACTCCCTGCAGGTTATGCTTGAGTTTTACCACCAGAATCGCATCTCGCTGGAAAAAATTGTTGAAAAGATGTGCCATGCACCCGCCCGGCTTTTTAAAATAGACCGCAGGGGTTTTATAAGGAAAGGTTATTATGCCGATCTGGTACTGGTTGACCTGCACCAGCAACAAACCGTAAATAAAGACAATATTTTGTATAAGTGCGGTTGGTCACCCTTTGAGGGACATATCTTTGGATCAACGGTCACACATACCTTTGTAAATGGCTTCCCGGTTTTTCACAATGGTATTTTCGATGAAAGAATAAAAGGAAAAAGACTTGTTTTTGGCTCATAAATAATTATTTCGTAACTTCAACCATAGCCTTCAAAAATAAATGCCTGAATTATGAAAAAGCATGTTTTATTCTTTATGACAATTTTCCTGATTACCTTTGCCTGCTGCCCCGACAACAAAAACGGGAAAACCACAACCAGTGTAACCGGTACTTTTGATATGAACCAAACCACTGCGGTACAAGTTATGGCCGACACCATCATTTATGACGTAGTCATTAAGAATCCAAACCCCGATGATACCTGGACACAGGAATGTCTGAAAGGACTGAAGAAAGAGATATTCATTGATGAGCTCTTTGAAAAAGTTTATTCCGGAGAACTGGCGGCATATAACTTTGAAAACAACGAAATTATCTCACCCGTGGCGCTGAAGGAAATGGAAAATAAGAAAACGGTGGAACGTGAAAAAATCGGTAAATTGCAATTTACAGAAGCATGGATATACAGCGATTCGCTTCTGATGTTGTCAAAGAAAGTGATTTCAGTTTCACTTGGCAGCGAAGTTGTTGACAACACTGGTGAACTGTTGGGTTACAGGCATGTCTTCAAACTATATTTTAACTAAAACTTTAAGAAATTAAGTGATCCACTTATAAGATATGGTGAATTTTTTTATTGAAATTCTGTATTTTTGCCCTCCAAAATAAATCATAAACAGAATTCAAATGCTTACAGTTGAAAAAATTGGCGGAACATCCATGTCAAAGTTTCAGGATGTATTAAAAAATATAATCATTGGCCAGAAAAGAGACAACAGTTATTACGACCGAATTTTTGTTGTTTCGGCCTACAATAATGTAACCAACTGGTTGCTTGAGCATAAAAAAACCGGTGAACCGGGGATATACCAACTTTTTGTAAACGGTAATAATTTTATCAATGCGCTTGATGACCTGCTGCAGAAACTGATAGGCATTAACCGCAATTTCACTGATATTAAGTTAGATTTAAAAATTGCTGATCAGTTTATTACAGAACGCATCAACCAGGCAAAAAGCTACCTGCTAAACCTTCAAAATGTTATGGCAACAGGATATGTCAATAAACAGAATATCCTTCTGGCAGCACGCGAAATACTTTCGTCCATAGGTGAGGCGCATTCCGCGTTCAATTCAGTCAATATCCTGAAAAACAACGGTATTAATGCTGCCTTTATAGACCTTTGCGGGTTTAATGATTCGGATTATCTTACAATTGATGAGCGCATCAGAAAAGAGTTTAAAAACATTGACTGCACGACCACACTTCCGGTTGCAACCGGTTATACTAAGGGAACCGAGGGTATTATGCGCGAGTTTGACAGGGGATACAGCGAGGTTACCTTTTCGAAAATAGCCGTTGAAGTAAAAGCCGATGAAGCGGTTATACACAAAGAGTTTCATCTCTCCTCCGCCGATCCGAATGTTGTAGGTATTGAAAAATCAATACCGGTTGGTTTTACCAATTTTAATGTTGCCGATCAACTGGCAGATATCGGGATGGAAGCCATTCACCCAAAAGCTTCCAAACCTTTGGAAATAGCAGGAATTAATATCAGGATTAAAAACACATTCGAACCTGAACACCCTGGCACACTTATTTCAAAAAACTATATCTGCAACGCATCGAAAATTGAGATAATTTCCGGCACCGATAAAGTATATGCCATTGAAATTCACGATCCGTTAATGGTTGGTGAAGTAGGTTTTGACCTTGGCATAATGCAGATTTTTCAGAAATACAACATCAGTTATATCCTGAAAACTACCAATGCCAATAGCATTACACAGGTGATTTGGGAAAGTGACCTGAAAAACGAATTTATTTCGGAATTGCAGGAAAAATTTTACGAAATCACCCTAAAACCCGTGGCCATTGTGTGTGCACTTGGAACAAACATTGCCAAGCCGGGAATCCTGGCCAAAGCTTCTTCGGCGCTCTCCGATAACAAAATTAATATCGAATGCGTATCACAGTCGCTCAAACAGGTAAACATGCAGTTTATCATTAACCGCGAAGATTATAAAAAGGCCATTATTGTATTGAATGATGCATTATGTGTTATAAACTGAAAAGTAACGGGTATTTTTTTTTCATTTACATAATTGGCGTTCCTTGTCGAACCTGTAATACCAGGGAGTTATAAATTAATTCTGACTGATGATTGCTTAGTTAAATAAATTACTGTAATTTTATTTCGAGAATTATCCAAAATCAACCAATTATGAATACTAAAAATGAATCTTTAAAACATGCATGTAAGGCTGCACTTGAGACTTTTAAAAAGTTAGGCAACTCTGAGTATGACGAAATAAAATCGAAACTCGAATTTGTAATTGGCAGTTATGAATTCGATAAAAATCCGGTTGGCCTTGTTGAATTTGGACAAAAAGCGCTTGAACTCCTCAGTGATGCCAAAAAAAAGAACCCTAAAAAAATAACTAAAAAAGTTATTGCCGATCTTGAAACTGCTTTAATGCCTTGAGTAAACCTTCAAAGATTATTGTACTTTTGATAAATCAGATCGTTGAAATAACAGGTCTGATTTTTTATTTTAACGGCTTGGATTGTAACTGTTTTCAAATCTGAATTAACAACGTGAAGTATATTCTTTTTTCAATGACAATCCTGGCATTTGCAACAATGGATGTGAACGGCCAGAAGAACAATTTTTCACAGCTTCTTTTTGGTGTAAACCAGGGAATTACAGCTTCTCAACTTGATTTCGGTGTTACAGTAAACCAATCATTGTACCTGGGCTACCAGGGGGGGCTTTTTCTTACATATCTTTCCGGACCAGGAATTGGTGTTCAGCTTGAATGTAATTATGCCCAAAAAGGATGGAAAATTCAACCCGATTCCACCGAATCTTATTCACGCAGGCTCAATTATATCGAAATACCATTTATGACACATGTTATTTTCGGCAAGCAAAAATCTAAACTTGTAATTGACCTGGGACCATATGTGTCGTTTCTGCATTCGGAAAAAGAAACAAGCAACATTGCCGACAGCTCCCTGGATTACATCGGACATTTTACCGACCGTAATTTTGAATTTGGATATTGTGTAGGTATTGGATATCAATACAATACCAAGGCAGGTAATTTTGGGTTTCATGTTCGGTACAACAACAGCTTAACCAATATCTTTACCCCATCGGCTGAATTACAGTATTTTGCCTCACGAAACCAATCATTGGGCATCAGTATAAAATACTCAATTAAGATTTTCTAACACCCTTACAGAAAAAAACGGACAACAGTTTATCTCGTAAGCAACGGGCTATAATACTTCAGGTTTCCTCGGAACCAGAATATCCCATGCTTCAAGCACATTTATGGCGTGCTTGATTTCGCGCCTGCATTCATCCTCAGAATAATAATATTTTCTGGCAACAACGGGCACAAGCTGATCAACAGTCTGTCTTCTTAGCGCACCCAACAGTACTTCGGCAAAAATATCCTCGAATTCATGCCGTACCACTTCACCATCGGCTTTGTTGGTAAATATGATCACTTTACCGGTTGAAAGCCTTTTGAGTTTGTACTCAGGGTTCAATTGAAGCTTGTTTCTGTCGTTTGATAACGTGTTAGGATCACCTGCATATGCATTCCCGAAACCTGAAAGTAAAACCATCATCACCATAACAGCCGCAATACATTTAGGCATAATGTTTGGCATTTTACTTTTTATAATTGAAGTTGTAATCATTTCCTTTAGTTCAATGTAATTGGTTTAAAAGTTGCCGGATATAGTTCAGTTTTTTAAAATAAAAGGAATCAAAGTTATAGCATTCGCACAAAACAGGCAAATCTTTGGTCAAATTCAATGGTGTTAAGTGCTTTAAAATCGAAATAATAATATCTCTTAAACGCTAAAAGGCTAAAAAAGTTGTTCGGAAACAAAAAAGTATCCTTTTCATAGATGTATTTGTCAAAATAATCCGGTCGTTTATCTAAAAAGTTCAAAAAAAATCATTTACATGCAGTATAAGTAACCAGAAAGCAGGTAAAAATGAAAGAAACTGAAATAAGCGGGATAACAGTTAAGAAAAGGCACAGAAATTACAGGGTGACAATCCATCATGCTGAAAAAATAAATTTTCTCAACAGCGAAGAAATAAAAATGAAGCTATTTGAGATCATTAAAAACCCCCGGTCACATCTGCTACTAAATTTATCTAACATACGGTTTGTTGACAGCGCAGGTATGGCTGTTTTTGAAATGATTTCAAAGGTATCTGTAATTTATGGTTCCAGATTTACCCTTGTAAAAGTTAATAATGAGATAATTGAACTATTGGAACTGGCTAAGCAACACAACGGATACTCCATCAATTACCTTGAAACCGGTCAATATCTTTTCTGAAAAAGCGGGAAATTTTTTTTCTTACCAAATCAAATACCCGGCTGATAGCTTTTCAGGTGGCGTTCAACTTTCGACTCGTGCATATCTTTAAGTGTAACCAGCACTGCAGTTTCTTCAACTTCCCCGAAATGATAATTCATGGCTGTACCAAACGATTTCATGGTACGTGAAAGGTTCATGTAAGAGTTTATCAGCGGAGGTATAATCTCGCCGTGCGAGCGAACGAACTGGGATAATATCTTATAATCTTCCTGGTAAGAAATTCCGGAAAGTATTGATTTCAAGTGATTTTCATCGGTTTCGTATGGCAATGGCTCAAAAGGTACAACGAGGCCTTCTTCATCGCCAAAATATTTTTTCATAAAAAAAAGCAGAAGGTCCCTGGCTTCCCTGTTATAACTGGTATACATGGTAACTTTGCCGAAAAAATATTTGGTATCGGGGTTATCTACCCATAAAGCACCAAGCCCGTCCCAAAGGTTATCGAGCGCGTAAATTCCCTTACTTGCCCTGTTAGTAGACTGGTAAGCCGGTTGTACAAAAGACCTGCCAAGTTCAATTACATAGGGAAGATATTCAAGTTTAAATTTTTTCGAAAATTTAAATAACCGCGTTGTAGCAAGGTTGCAATTGCCATCTTCATCAGGTATTGCCTGGGAACAGATAAAATACCTGTACCCGCCTAAAATCTCTTTTGTTGCCGGGTCCCATACAAGCAGTTGTTTATAGGGCACTTCGGCGGTATCGTACAGATCAATATCCACTTCTTTACCGGTTCCGCCACCTGCAGCCCTGAAAGTCAATTCCCTTAACCTGCCGATTTCCAGCATACAATTCGGAGAATTATGATAGTCAATAACATATAATAAGTTATTACCATTATTGGTAGTCCTTAAAAATTTGTCTTTTGTAAGTTCGCTTTCAATTAATTCCCTGTCAACTGGAGGTATAATCGGTTTCATTCAGTATTTTTTTATTCAGATTGCAAATTTAGTAAAAATTAAGGTCAGAAAACATTAAATTGAATGCAAAACCTGATCTGTGCCATTATTTGTAAAACAATGCCCCTGAAAAATTTTTCCTTACCGATGCTGTTTACAAAGGTATATGATAAACACCGTCAAGTTCATACACCTTCTCTTTCACCCACTTTGCCCATTCAATAGGTTTTTTCGACTTATCAAAGAATTCATAACTTATAGGCGGTGAGAATTTTATCGTTATAGATTTGTTTTTATGCTTAAAAGTTTCGTCAACAAGGTAAAACATTTCAAGATTAGCCTTTATACCGAGAAATCGTCTGATTGAGCCCAACCGGTAAAAAAATTCTGAATTTCGGCCTGAAATATGGACAGGTACTATATCGCGCTTGTATTGTATTGCCTTGGAGATAAAATTCTTTTTCCATTCAAGGTCAACAATCTGCCCTTTAATGCGTCTTGAAACCAAACCCGCCGGAAAAGTAAGTATTTGTATATTCGATCTGTAAACTTCATCCATTACAGCAGCAGCTTCAGCATCCTGCCTGCCATGTTTATTTACAGGGAGAAACACCGGTTGCAGGTTGGTAATATTCATCAGAAGGTCGTTGCTCAGGGACCTGAATTCACCAAAGTTCTTTCCCAGAATATTCATCATCATCATGCCATCGAAGCCTCCCAGCGGATGATTGGCAGCAAAAATGTACCTTCCGTTCACTGGTACTTTTTCAATGTTTTCAACCGTAAGTTTAATATTAAACTCTTCTATGGCACCCTTGATAAAATCAACCCCTGTTTTATGGCCATGCTTGTTGAGAAATGCATTTATATCTTCCTGGTGCACAATTTTTTCGAGATACCGGAAAACAAAACCAGGCAATAACCTTGCAAGCGAAGGATTTTTACCGTGGAAAATCTTCCTAATATTGATGGTTTCAACGATTTTTGATGTAGTTTCCATTCATCCTTTCCTACCGGGTTTTAAAAATTTAAAATTAATAAAAACAATACAATACCCAATCTATTTTCTCCCATTGTAAGTGGTACTATACCACTCAGGGACAACAATTTATGCCTGTTAGATATAATATTGATTTTCTGATGGTTACTTCGCAACCTGCATTATTATTCATACAAAAAGTAAAAAAGTTATCAACAATGTGGTAAAAAATGGTAATTTGTGGTAAATTGTGGTAAAAATTGTATTATTTTTACCCGTTGATATAAAACCCTTATTATGACAAACTTTATTGGAGACTATACCTGCAAACTCGATTCGAAAGGCAGGGTACTTTTGCCTTCTGCTTTTAAGAAGCAGATGTCTCCTGCCAACCAGGAAAGTTTTGTCATTAAGAAAGACATTTTCGCAAAATGCCTGGTAATATTTCCAATAGAAGAATGGAACAGGCAAAATGATATTATCAGGGCAAAAACCAATCCTTACAACAGGGAGCACAACCAGTTTTTGAGGACTTTTTATAAAGGAACGGCAGAAATAAGCCTTGACGGTAATAACCGGCTGCTTATCCCAAAAAGGCTGCTTGATGAGATTGAGGCTGAAAACGAGGTGGTACTTGCAGGGCAATTCAACAAAATAGAATTGTGGCCGAAGGAGAACTATCATAAAGTTATATCGGGCGATGATGAATTTGCATCGCTTGCAGAAAAAATACTTGGGGGATTAAATCTGGAGAGTAATGAATAATGAACTATCATGTACCAGTTTTATTATCAGAAACGATTGAAGGCCTGAAAATAAATCCTTCCGGAACCTATGTTGACGCAACATTTGGCGGAGGGGGCCATTCACGTGAGATAATCAAAAAGCTCACCAAGGGCAAATTAATTGGTTTTGACCAGGATGCCGAAGCGGTAAAAAATTCCCCTAAAGACAAGAAATTTATTTTTGTACACAGCAATTTCAGGTTCATCAGGAATTTTCTGAAGTATTATAAAATAGAAAAAGTTGACGGAATCCTGGCTGACCTGGGTGTTTCATCCCACCATTTTGATTCAGAAACAAGAGGTTTCTCCTTCCGTCACGACAGCATGCTTGATATGAGGATGAACACCGGCGCATCATTTACTGCAGCCACACTGGTAAATGAATACACAGAAGAGCAGCTTATGAAATTATTCAGGGCATATGGTGAAATTGAAAATGCTGCCAGGCTTACCGGAGCGATTGCAAAATACAGGAATAGCTGCAGGATTGAACGAACCGGCCAACTCATTGATGCTGTATCGGGATGCATTCCTTTCAGAAGGGAAAACCAGTACCTCGCAAAGGTTTTTCAGGCAATAAGAATTGAGGTCAATAAAGAAATGGTGAGCCTTAAAGAATTGCTTGTTCACAGTACCCGGGTTTTAAAAACCAATGGCCGTATTGCAGTCATCAGCTATCATTCGCTTGAAGACAGGCTTGTTAAAAACTATTTCAGGTGGGGCAACTTTGAAGAAGAAACCGAGAAAGACATCTACGGAAATTTTACCACACCGTTTAAACCGGTCACCAGAAAGCCAATTGTACCAAGGGAAGAAGAAATTGAAAAAAACAACAGGGCGCGCAGCGCAAGGTTAAGAATTGCTGAAAAATTACCCGTGTAGGATGACAGAAAAGAAAGATCAAAATATCGAGTTTATTGACCGTGAACAAGAGGTTAAAGAAATACGGTCGTTTTCCGGCCGCGAATTTCTCGACGGGACAATACTTATCCGTGAGATTGTGTCAAAACAATTGCAATTCATCCTCTTTCTTACTTTTCTTGCGATCGTGTATATCGGCAACAGGTACCATGCCGAGAAGCTCTTCAGAAGGGTGAGTGAAATTCAGTCCGAAGTCAAAAACCTCAGGGCAGAACAAATTACCACCACTGCAAAACTGATGAACCTCAGCAAACCTTCATCAGTTTCGCATTTGGTAGAAAAAAGAGGATTGGGCTTAAAAGAGCTTACAAATCCTCCCAAAGTGTTGAACAAAACAGATAAATAGACCTATGTCCCTTAAAAAAGACATATTATGGAGAGTTGGCATTATTTACCTGGGATTTTTGTGCTTTGGCATCTGGATAATTATTAAAATAGTTTACCTGCAGACATTTGAACGCGAAAAATGGAAAGAGGAAGCACGAAAAGTATTGCTAAAAAACGTTACCATCCCTTCCAACCGGGGAAATATTTATACTGCTGACGGCAGGCTGCTGGCAACCTCCATTCCCTATTACCAGATAAGAATGGACATGAAGTCCCCTGCCCTTACCGACCGGGTTTTTTATGGTAAAGTAGATTCGCTTGCTTTATGCCTTTATAAACTTTTCAGAAACGAATCTTCCAAATCGGTTAACGATTACAAACAGGACCTGATAGCTGCACGAAAACGCGGAGAAAGGTTTTACATGGTAAAGAACCGTGTTAATTACATCCAGCTTCAGGAACTTAAACAATTCCCCATCTTCAGGAACGGCAGGTACAAGGGCGGGTTAATTGTTATACAAAAAGACATGCGGGTGCGACCGCACGAAAACTTAGCGGCACGGTTTATTGGTTTTACAACACAAACGAACATATCTGTCGGCATAGAAGGCGCATATAATCAGCAGCTTGCCGGCACACAAGGAATTTCGTTGAAACAAAAACTGCCCGGAAATGTATGGATGCCTGTCAAAGACAACAATGAGGTTGACCCGAAAGACGGAATGGATGTGTATACCACCATTGACATTAACCTTCAGGATGTTGCCGACAAAGCGCTCAGACAGCAATTAATAAACCAGGAGGCCGACCATGGCACGGCTGTGCTGATGGAAGTGAAAACAGGAAGGATCAGGGCAATAGTAAACCTTGGCAAAGATAAGTCGGGTAATTACAGGGAATTGCAAAACTATGCAGTGGCCGAAAGCATGGAACCGGGATCTACCTTCAAATTACCGGTGATTATTGCTGCCCTCGAAGACGGGTACATTGATCTTCACGACACCATTGACACCAAAAACGGCATTTTGAATTACTACGACATAGTAATTAAAGACGAAAATTACTGGAAAGGCGGAAGTGGGAAGATTACCCTGAAACATGCCTTCGAGGTATCCTCGAATGTAGCTATGGTAAAGGTAATTACGGGTGCTTATAAAGGCAGGGAACATCATTTTATTGACCGTCTTTACAACATGAGGCTGAATGAAAAACTGGGTATCGAGATTAAAGGAGAAGGGCAGCCCTATATAAAATATCCCAAAGACAAACTTTGGACCGGCATCTCGCTTGGTATGATGTCGCACGGCTATGAGTTAGAACTCACTCCTCTTCAATTGCTTACATTTTACAATGCCATTGCTAATAATGGGAAAATGGTTAAACCCAGGTTTGCTGACGAAGTACGTTTTCACGGAAGAAGGATTAAGAATGTTGACACAGAGGTACTTGATCATTCTGTTTGCTCCAAATCCACCCTTCAGAAAGCCAGAATGCTGCTTAAAGGTGTGGTAGAAAACGGCACTGCCAAAAACCTTAAAGTACCCGACATAAAAATCGCCGGTAAAACCGGCACTAGCCAGATTTACAATGTGGCATCGGGCAGTTATAAGAGCGAACACGGAACAAGATACCAAGCTTCGTTTGTGGGCTATTTCCCTGCTGATAAACCAAAATATTCGTGTATTGTCGTAATCAGTAATCCCACAAAAGACATCTATCATGGAAATGAGGTGGCAGGCCCGGTTTTTCTTGAAATTGCCCGTAAGGTTAATGCGCTCGATTTCGAACAGCAGTTGCAACTCAACAACGATGCCCCTTTAATAGCCGATTTACCCTATTCAAAAGACGGACTAAAATCGGAACTAAGCATCGTTACCAAAGAACTTGATGTAAAAATTGAACAGAAAGACAGCAATGCCGACTGGATCACCACGGCTAAAAAAGACAATTCAATTGAAACAAGGGAAAAAAAGATGCTACCGAACCTAGTGCCTAATGTCGTGATGATGGGCGCCAAAGATGCAGTCTATTTACTTGAAAACAAAGGGCTGAAGGTAGTTGTAAAAGGACGCGGAAGCGTCAGGAATCAATCAATCCCACCAGGGAGCAGGATTCGGAAAGGTGATATTATTGAACTGGAAATGAGTTTTTTATGAAAACGCTGAAAGATATTCTGGAAGGCTGTAAAGTCTTAAAAACCATTGGCGACGAAAATATCGCGATTAGTGGCATTACATTCGACTCGCGCGCTGTAGGGCAGGGATTCCTGTTTGTTGCAATGACAGGCACCTCTGCTGACGGGCATCAGTTTATTGAAGCTTCAGTTGATAAAGGGGCCGTTGCCGTGATTTGTGAAAAGCTGCCACAGGAGATTAGAAACAATGTGGTTTATATTGTTACCGACAATAGTGCAAAAGCGCTTGGTATCATTTCGTCCAATTTCTTCGATAAGCCCTCTCACAAACTCAAACTGGTTGGTATTACGGGTACGAATGGCAAAACAACCACAGCCACATTGTTATACCGAATGGCCCGCGGCCTCGGCTTCAAAGCAGGCCTGCTTTCTACTGTCAGGAATTATATTGATGATGAACCAGTGGAGGCTACGCACACAACCCCCGACTCTGTTCAGCTTAACCTTTTGCTGAAAAAGATGGCGGACCGCGGTTGTAAATATGCATTTATGGAGGTAAGTTCACATGCAATCGTCCAGGACAGGATTGCAGGGCTGAATTTCACCGGCGCTATTTTCAGCAACATTACCCATGACCACCTGGATTATCATAAAACATTTGAAGAATACCTCAGGGCTAAGAAAAAGTTTTTCGATAACCTGCCGAAAGATGCTTTTGCACTGATAAATGCCGATGACAAAAACGGCAAAGTAATGGTTCAGAATACCGCGGCAGCTGTAAAATATTATGGTTTGAAATCAATGGCCGATTTTAAAGCCAAAATCATCGAAAGCCATTTCGACGGTACATTGCTAAACATTGACAAAACAGAATTATGGACAAAATTCCTTGGTGAATTCAACGCTTATAACCTCCTGGCAGTGTATTCAACATCTATCCTGCTCGGGTTTCAGAAAGATGAAGTATTGAAAGTATTAAGCAAATTCGACACAGTAGAGGGCAGGTTCGAATACCTTCATTCCAACGATGGTGTTATTGCCATTGTGGATTATGCCCACACTCCCGATGCACTGGTGAATGTGCTGAACACCATTAACCAGATAAGAACGCGCAACGAACAGCTTATTGTAGTGGTTGGTGCAGGCGGAAACCGGGATAAGACTAAAAGGCCGAAAATGGCAAAGGCCTGTGTGCAAAACAGCGATAAAGTAATTCTCACATCAGACAACCCGCGCTTTGAAGAACCCATGGATATTATTAAAGACATGGAGGCTGGCATCGAAGAACAATATCGCCGCAATTACCTGGTTATTGCCGACCGCAAAGAAGCGATAAAAACCGCATGCATGATGGCAAAAAAAGGCGATATCATACTTGTAGCCGGCAAAGGTCATGAACCTTACCAGGAGATAAAAGGGGTCAAATATCATTTTAACGACAAAGAGATCATAGTAGAACAGTTTATGTTGAACAAAACAAATCCTCAGTAGGCATATGTTATACTACCTGTTTTCATATTTAAACAAATTCGATTTCCCGGGAGCAGGAGTGTTCCAATACATCTCTTTCAGGTCGGCCCTGGCTATTATTACATCACTTATTATATCACTCATATTTGGTAAACGTATCATCCGGTTGTTGCAAAAAAAACAGATCGGCGAAACGATACGCGACCTGGGGCTTGAAGGACAGATGCAAAAAAAAGGAACCCCCACCATGGGAGGTTTGATAATACTATCAGCTATTGTTATCCCGGTAGTATTGTTCTGCGACCTAAAAAATGTTTATGTGCAGCTAATGCTGATCACAACTGTCTGGCTTGGTTTTGTTGGTTTTCTCGACGATTATATAAAGGTATACAAAAAGAATAAAGAAGGTCTGAGAGGAAAATTCAAAATCGGGGGACAGATTTTACTTGGCCTCATCGTTGGTTTAACACTGCATTTCAGCGACATGGTTGTAGTAAGGGAAAAAATTCTTGATACAGCAGGCCATCCGGTTATGCGTATCGTGGAAACAGACGATCAGCTTCCCGACCGGATAACTTATGTAACACGCGATGTTAAATCCACCCGGGTAAATATCCCGTTTCTCAAGAATAATGAATTTGACTATTCATCTCTGTTGTGGTTCCTGGGCGAAAATGCCCGCAAATACTCATGGATTGTAGTAACACTGGCTGTAATCTTCATACTCACGGCGGTGTCAAACGGCTCTAACCTTACCGATGGCCTCGATGGGCTTGCATCGGGCACATCGGCCATAATAGGCATCACCCTTGGCATCCTGGCTTATGTTTCGGGCAATACTATTATTGCCGATTATTTAAATATTATGTATATCCCTAATACTGGCGAGCTTGTGGTGTTTATCAGCGCCTTCATTGGCGCGCTGGTAGGTTTTCTATGGTATAATTCCTTTCCTGCACAGGTATTTATGGGCGATACCGGAAGCCTTTCAATCGGTGGTATTATTGCCATTTTTGCCGTACTTATCAGAAAAGAACTTTTAATCCCTATCCTTTGTGGGATATTCCTGGCCGAAAGTATCTCGGTACTGCTGCAGGTAAGCTTTTTCAAATTTACAAAAAGAAGATTTGGAGAAGGAAGGCGTATCTTTAAGATGGCCCCCTTGCACCATCATTTTCAAAAATTAAATTACCCTGAACCAAAAATAGTGACAAGATTCTGGATTATAGGCATTTTACTTGCCGTAGTAACCATTGTAACCCTGAAAATCCGATAAATATGGAACAACGAATTGTAATACTCGGTGCTGGAGAGAGCGGAACAGGAGCGGCTGTTCTCGCAAAGAAACAAGGATATGAAGTATTTGTATCTGACTATGATAAGATAAAACCTTATTATAAAGAGATGCTGTATAACTATGAAATTGACTGGGAGGAAGGAAAACACACCGAACGGTTAATCCTGAATGCCGATGAAATTATTAAAAGTCCGGGCATTACCGATAAATCTGAGATTGTTCAGTTGATTAAAAAGAAAAATATCAGGATGATCTCCGAAATTGAATTTGCAAGCCGTTTTACCAATGCAAAGAAAATATGTATTACCGGCAGTAACGGAAAGACCACTACCACCTCGCTGATACACCATATGCTGCGCAAGGCAGGGTTAAACGCAGGTCTTGCCGGTAACATAGGCAGAAGCTTTGCCTTGCAGGTAGCCACTGAGAATTACGATTATTATGTGCTTGAAATCAGCAGTTTTCAGCT
>JAFGPL010000090.1 GCA_016936215.1 Bacteroidales bacterium | reverse complement strand
TTTGCCCGCTGGGCCTTTGAAAAATTTGAAGGGCTGGAAGATAAACTCGGCACACAGATGAAAGCAGTGGGGGAAGTGATGAGCATTGGTAAAAACTATAAAGAAGCGCTGCAAAAAGCCATCAGGTCATTGGAAATAGGCCGCTACGGACTTGGTTTTGCGAAAAATTTCAATCAAAAACCGCTCGATGAACTAATGAACCTGCTGAACCATGCCTCGAGCGAGCGTCAGTTTATTATGTATGAGGCCCTCAGAAAAGGCGCTGATGTTGAAGAATTAAGCAGGAAGACATCCATTAAATCCTGGTTTATTTCCCAGATGAAGGAACTGGTTAACCTTGAAGAAAAAATTCTTCAATACAGGGGGAAACAGCTTCCTGATGCCATACTGGCCCAGGCAAAAAAAGACGGTTTTGCCGACAGGTACCTCGCGGACCTCCTGCAGCTTCCCGAACAAGAGATCAGAAAAAAAAGAATTTCCCTCGGCATTACCGAAGCCTGGGAGCCTGTGCCGGTGAGCGGGGTTGAAAACGCCGCGTATTATTTTTCAACCTACAATGCACCCGATAAGGTAAATGTTACTAAAAACAAAAAAATAATGGTGCTTGGCGGAGGCCCTAACCGCATCGGCCAGGGTATTGAATTCGATTATTGCTGCGTGCATGCTGCCTTTGCCATCAGGGAGGCAGGCTATGAATCTATTATGGTAAATTGCAACCCTGAAACTGTTTCTACCGATTACGACACTTCAGACAAGCTTTATTTTGAACCGCTTACTGTTGAAGATGTACTAAGCATCTATGAGAAAGAAAAACCCGAAGGTGTGATTGTGCAATTCGGAGGTCAAACACCTTTGAACATTGCCAACGAACTGGCCCGGGCCGGGGTAAAAGTTCTGGGCACAAGCCCCGACACCATTGACCTTGCTGAAGACAGGGACCGTTTCCGCAAAGTTATTGAAAAACTTGGTATTCCTCAACCCGAATCGGGAATGGCAAGCAACCTTGAAGAGGCTGTTAAAATAGCAGAAAGAATAGGATTCCCTTTAATGGTGAGGCCTTCTTATGTACTTGGCGGAAGGGCCATGAGAATTGTGATGGATAAAGAAATGCTTGTTCAATATATGAACGAAGCTGTTAATGTATCACCTGAAAGACCAATACTAATTGATAAATTTCTTGAAGATGCCATTGAATCGGAGGCCGATGCGATTTCTGACGGGACTGATGCCTTTGTTCCGGCTGTAATGCAGCATATAGAATATGCAGGTATCCATTCGGGTGATTCTGCCTGTGTAATTCCCCCGGTGATAATTCCTGAAAAACATATTAAAACCATCGAGGAATACACACGAAAAATTGCCATTGAACTTAAAGTTGTCGGATTAATGAATATACAGTATGCAATATATGAAGACAAAGTGTATATTCTCGAAGCCAATCCTCGTGCATCGCGCACAGTACCTTTGGTCTCAAAGGTTTGTAATATTCAGATGGCAAAAATTGCTACAGGGATCATGCTGGGTAAAAAGCTATCGGATTTTGGTTTGAAAAACAAAAAGATACCTTATTTCGGTGTAAAAGAGGCTGTATTTCCGTTTAATATGTTCCCCGATGTTGACCCCGTTTTAGGCCCTGAAATGCGCTCAACCGGTGAAGTATTAGGTCTTGACAGCCATTACGGGCTGGCATTTTTTAAATCGCAGGAAGCCATTCAACTCCCTCTGCCTGTTAATGGATGCGTGCTGTTAACAATTGCCGACAGGGACAAGGAAAAAATCATAGAGACTGCATTGCATTTCAAAGAGATGGGTTTCAGGATACTCTCTACCGGAGGCACAAAACAGTTTCTTGAAAAACACGGGATTGAATGTGAAACCATTAAAAAGATATATGAAGGCAGACCTAATATTGTAGATGCTATTAAAAACAAAGAAATTGATCTCGTAATCAACACGCCGGCAGGTAAACAGAGCGAATACGACGATTCTTATATCAGGAAAAATGCAATAAGATACAAGATACCATACATCACTACCACTTCGGCAGCTTTGGCTGCAACAAAAGGCATCAAAGACCGGCGCGAGGGCAATTATTTGGTTAAATCGTTACAGGAGTATCATAAAGAGCTTGGATAGAACAGATTATTCTTCCGAAATATCCAATAGCCATTTGCGGTAAACGGAGAATATCTTTGATTTGGAAAGAAAACCGATATATCGGCCGTTTCTGATAACCGGAAGGTTCCAGACATTGTTCTCCTCGAACTTTTGCATGACCTCTTCCATTGGCTCATCGGGTGATACAAAAGTCGGGGGAAGTATCATAATATCCCTTACATAGGTTATCTGGTGCATATCCTGGTTAAACATAATATGCCTGATATTGTCGAGCAGCACAATACCAACCAGCATACCGTCCTTGTTAAGCACAGGGAAAATATTCCGCTTTGATTTTGCTATCGCTTTGGTAAGCTCTGTAAGGGTGTTATCAGGGGCAACAGCGATAAAATCTGTTTCGATAATCTTTTCCATTTCAAGCAAAGTAAGTATCGCCTTGTCTTTGTGGTGTGTGATGAGTTCACCTCTTTTGGCAAGCCGGGTAGTATAAATAGAGTGTGGTTCGAAATACTTAATTGTAATATACGAAATAGTTGCGGTAATGATTAAAGGAATAAACAAAGCATAACCGCCTGTTATTTCAGCTATTAAAAATATCGCAGTGAGCGGGGCATGCATCACCCCGGCCATTACCCCGGCCATACCTGTCAGCGCAAAATTCCTTTCAGACACATGAATAAAATCGAATAAATTTAACAACCGGGAGACAAAAAAACCAGCTACACCCCCCATGAACAGGGATGGGGCAAAGATACCCCCTACCCCTCCGCTGCCTGTTGTAGAGGCCATGGCAATGACCTTAAAAAAAAGTATCATGCAGAGAAAAAGAGACATTATCCAGAAATTGTCCTGAAACCTGTAAAAAAAGCTTTGATTGGTTATTTCATTTGCATTACCATTCAGCAACGAGTTCAGTGTATTATAACCTTCTCCGTATAGCGGGGGAAACAATAAAATCATTATTCCCAGCAGGATACCACCCACGACAATTTTTTTAACCGGGTTTTTTATTTTATCAAAGATACTTTCCATTTTCAGCGCACCCCTGGTAAAATAAACCGAGAGTAAACCGGTAAATATTCCCAAAACAATGTAATATGGAATGTTTTTCAACAAAAACGGGTCTTTCATGGCAAAGGTAAAAATGACATCTTTGCCAAGAAAAAGGTACGAAACTGTAGTCCCGGTAACCGCGGATATGAGCAGCGGTATCAGCGACCACATTGTAAGGTCGAGCATTAATACTTCCAAACCGAATATTACTGCTGCCACCGGCGCTTTAAAAATACCGGCGATTGCACCGGCTGCCCCACAGCCGATGAGTATGGTCATGGTCTTATAATTCAGTTTAAAAAATCTTCCAAGGTTAGAACCTATAGACGAACCGGTAAGAACTATCGGGGCTTCGAGTCCGACAGAACCGCCAAATCCCACTGTTAATGTACTTGCTACCAATGATGAAAAACAATGGTGTGCTTTCAGCTTACTGTTGTTTTTCGAAATGGAATGCAACACACGTGTAATTCCATGACCAATATTATCCCTTACAAACATCCTCACAAAGAGAACGGTTAAGATAATCCCGATTAGCGGATACGCCAGGTAAAGAAAATTTATGTTTTCAACATTCAGTTCTCGGGTAAGCAATTTATGGGTGAGATGAACAGCATTTTTAAGAATTACGGCGGCAAGGCTTCCGACAATACCAATTAAAAAACTAAGCAGGTAGACGAACTGTTTATGCGGGATGTGTTTTTCCCTCCATTCAAATATTCCCTCCAACCAGTTTTTATGATTTATCATCTCAGTTTCAAACAGCTAATTGATCTGATTAAAGTTTAACAGGCAAAGATAATATTTACACCAACGTATAAAAAGATTGCAGAACAATTCTGGCAACCACCATAACAAAAAAGAAGAAAAATTACCGATTGATGCTTGTTCTGACTAATTTTATACCTCGATATGATTTGTAACTGATAGAAAAATCATATGGTGCTGGCAAATAAAATGCATCAATAACTCGTTTTATTGTTATTAAATTACTTGTGATTAAAAAAATAATTTACATAATATCATTACCGGTCTTCAACCTGTTGACTGCATTACCGCAGACAACAGATCAACCCCCAAGGCCGGAAATATATAAAGTAACGGTAGACCCGTTTACAGGTTTCGATTCCATTATCTGGTATCCTCAGACAGATACGCTTATTGATTATTACTCGGTTTGCCACCCGAAAATTACCAATCCTGCATACCCGTTCGTTTTAGATTCGCCCATTGCAGAAGTAAATGCGGGAACTTTTTTTTATGTGAATGAAAACACCACTTCGGGAACCGAATCGGTGGGTTATTCGGTAATTGCAGTACATCTACGTGCCGATAATACCACGGTACAGAGTTTGTACGATTACCCTGACAGCACTGTTTATCTGACGGCTGTATTCGACTCATGCAAAGCAGAAGTACAACTTTCATGGAACAAATACAATACATGGAATGGTAATACTGATTCTTACAGGGTTTACCAGATACAGGAAGGACACGATCCTGAAGTAGTGGCCATTATAGCCCTGGAAGATATTACATCCTATGTGGTCAGCATCCTGGATAATTCCCGGTTAAAGTATTTCGTAGAAGTTCTTCACAAGGACAAACTGCGCAGCTCGCGTTCGAACATGGTTACCGTTAATGCAGAAATGCTGGAAATCCCTGATTACATTGTTGCCTCCAACGCCCTGCCCTCGAGCAGCAATACGGTGCAACTGACTTTTTATGTAGACCATGCCTCTCAACTTTCGGAATACCAGTTATGGCGTTCAAATGCCCTTAACGGGGATTATCAGCTTGTCAACACATTTAAAAACTACGATCATATTATTACCATTTCAGATGCGGTTGATCACGGCTCTGGTGTTTATTATTATAAACTTGCCGCATTAAATATGTGCTCTGAGAGTATTCGGACCTCCAATACCATTAACACCATTCTGCTCGAAGGGTCCAACACCAACCTTACCAATCACCTTGCTTGGAATAATATTGAAGACTGGGAGGGAGAAACAGGTAATTACATAGTTTACCGAAGGGTTGCCGGCAGCAGTGAAACAGATTCCATCGTTCTTTCATCACAAACCGAATATGACGATGACCTTACCGATTATTTCGAAGGGTCACTTGCCTCTTCGGGTGAATTTTGTTACCATGTAAAAGCTTCTGAAATAAATAATCCCCATAACATTAATGGAGCTGTTTATTCTAACGAATTTTGCATAAGTGTTACCCCGGGGGTGAAAATGCCGAATGCTTTTATCCCGAATAACCCTTCGGGGGAAAATAACCAACTCAGACCTATATTCCTTTATGAACCAATATCATACAGTTTGACTATTTATAACAGGTGGGGCAATAAGATATGGGAAGGCGAAGGCCCCTGGGATGGTAAGACAAACAATGAATTCGTTCCTGAAGGGACTTACGTCTACCAATTAACCGTCGTTTACCCTGACAATAAGAATACCATTACAGGATATGTAACGGTAATATATCGTTAATTTTACGATTCACATAGTGCAGATAGGCTTTAATTCATTAACTTTGCATAAAGCATTGAACAGCCCGACAGCTTTATGAGCAGTACGATCACAGCAGAAGAAATTGAAATCAGGCGGGAATTTAACGACCTGCTTGAAAATTGCACCCGATGCAACAGGAGGGGCGACAAAACGCTTATAAGAAAAGCTTTTAAAGTTGCCTATGAAGCCCATAAGGGCATGAAACGCAAATCGGGCGAACCTTTTATTTTGCATCCCATTTCGGTTGCAAAAATAGTGACCCAGGAAATGGGGCTCGGGGTTACAGCCATCTGTTGCGCACTGCTGCACGATGTTGTTGAAGATTCAGAATACACCATAGAAGACCTTGAAAACCTTTTCAGTCCTAAGATTGCATCTATTGTTGACGGCCTGACAAAAATTAAAGGTGTATTTGACAGTAATTCTTCTTTCCAGGCCGAGAATTTCCGAAAAATGCTGCTTACACTCTCCGACGATGTAAGGGTAATCCTGATCAAGTTGGCGGACAGGCTTCATAACATGCGCACCCTGAGCTCGTTGGCGCCCATGAAACAGATGAAGATTTCTGCCGAGACATTATACCTTTTTGCACCACTCGCCCATCGTATGGGTTTTTATGCCATCAAAACCGAACTTGAAGACCTGAGCTTAAAGTTTAGATATCCTGATGTTTACAAAGAACTTGAATACAAAATCAAGAGGCAGGAAAAAGACAGGCTGCAATTTATTGAAGATTTTTCTGCCCCTATCAAAGAGCAACTAACAAAGAATAATATCTATTTCGACATCAGCGGGCGTCACAAGTCAATCTATTCGATCTGGCATAAAATGCAGACCAAAGATGTACCGTTTGAAGAGATTTATGACCTCATGGCCATCAGGATTATATTCGACCCGGTTGATAGTATCCCTGAAAAAACGCAATGCTGGAATATTTACTCTATCATTACAGATATCTACATGCCCAAACCCGAGCGCATCAGGGACTGGGTAAGCACACCCAAAGCCAATGGTTACGAAGCGCTGCATGCCACGGTAATGGGGCCTAACGGCCAATGGGTGGAAGTTCAGATAAGGTCGCGCAGGATGGACGAGATTGCTGAACGTGGTTTTGCAGCACACTGGAAATACAAAAGCAATGAATCGCAGGAGAGCGAACTGGACAAATGGCTTAAGAGAATTCGTGAACTGCTTGATTCACCGCAAATAGACGCGCTTGAATTTCTCGACGATTTCAAATTAAATCTTTTCACATCAGAAATTTTTCTTTTCACCCCCAAAGGCGATATCAAAAAAATGCCCATGGGTTCAACAGCGCTTGATTTTGCTTATGAAATTCATACCGAAATAGGTCACAAAGCCATTGGTGCCAAGGTAAACCATAAACTTGTGCCACTTAACTATGTGCTGAAAAGCGGCGATCAGATAGAAATTATTACATCTGATAAGCACCATTCAAGAAGGGAGTGGCTTTTAAAAGTAGTAACTGCCAAAGCAAAAGCTGCCATAAAATCAGCCATAAAATCCGAAACTAAAAACCGCATCGAAAAAGGAAAACAAATTCTTGAATACGAACTTAAGAACCTGAAATTAAGGCCATCGGCCAGAATTTTCAGAAAACTACTCCCCGAATACGATGTGACTTCAAAAGACGAACTGTACTCAAAAATTGGCAGCGGCATTATTCAACTCGATGAATTGTCGAAAGTGCTGAAAAAAAACACAAAAAACAAACTCATCAAATACTGGAGCCTGCAATTCTCTAAATCCTCGCAAAAAAACAGCATTCCAGTAGACATTACACTGCCAAAATTCGACCATAACCATCCGGTACTGCTTAAAGAAAACGTTGAACGTGAACAGCCGGAATACACTATAGCCCAGTGCTGTAAACCAATACCGGGCGATGATGTTGTAGGTTATTTCAATCAGGATACCAACAGCGTGGTAATACATAAAACCAAATGCCCCCACGCAGTTAAAATCTCTTCAAGCCAGAGCCAACTTCTCGTACCTGTAAAATGGACTACCCACAAAGTACTTTCTTTTCTTGTAAAAATAGCCATATCCGGAACCGAGCGGTTTGGCATTTATAACGACATTACTACCATTATCACCAAAGAGTTAAACGTGCATATGCGCAACATTAGCCTTTCGGGCCACGACGGTATTTGGGAAGGCACCATTGACCTTTATGTGCATAACACCAAAGACCTTAACAACCTGCTGATGAACCTTAGTAAAATTAAAGGTGTTGAATCGGTAAACCGGGTTGAAAATATCAGGTAGCAAGCCTATGGCAATGTTGCTTTTATAGCGCTGTGTTCCGTTTCGAGATATTTCCAGCTAAAACTGCCCATATCAGGATTTTGGGAAACCAACTCATTATAAACATTTTCAACGTTTTCAATCCTGTTTTCATCACTCGGGTGGGTGCTAAGAAATTCAGGGATACCACTTCCCCCGCCTTCGTTGATTAGTTTCTCAAAAAACTCTTTTACACCCAAAGGATAATAATATTTAGTATCCCAGGTGTAATAAACTGCATACTGATCGGCTTCATACTCGTTTTTGCGGCTGTATGCAAGGGTAGTACCAGTAAGTGCAAGGCTTGCAAGTAATTCTTCCATTTGTGACGGGTCTTTTCCCAATAAAAGTGACAACAACACCGAAAAACCGTATTCCTTGGTCATAGCCTCTGTTGAGTGTCTTCTGTCGGCATGGGTTACCTCATGGGCCATAATCCCTGCCAGATCAGAACCTTTTTCGAGATATTTTATCAAACCTGTATAAAAATACAGATAGCCTCCCGGGGCTGCAAAGGCATTAACCACATCACTGTTTATTACAGTGATCTTCCATCTGAATTCTTCTTTGTATAGAATATCATCTGAAGCCAGGATATCGTCAAGCATCTTTTGCAGATACTGATAAACCTGCGGATAGGCTGTTTTGTCCAAAACCGGAAACTCATCAGGCCTTGAAAGAATGGTAGAATCAAGCTGTTCTCCAAACTGAATATCCTGTTTTACCGTGAAAAAATTCAGGTCTTTATCTTTCGAGCAACCGGTAACAAAAAGTATACCGAGTAAAAAGCTTATTAAAACTTTAGTTTTCATGTTTATTTTTTTTCTTATAAAATTATAAATTAAAATGGGGTATCCAGTCAACGCCCGTGATTTTCATTTATAATTTTATCATATGTCACAGGTTCTGTAATAACAGCCTGTTCAAGTAA